>SDZZ01000188.1 GCA_004173255.1 Chitinophagaceae bacterium
TTCAGGTTCAGACGCACCTTGTCATTCTCCCAGAATAAACCACCATCCAGCCGGAAATAATCAGGCAGGTTGAATCGGGTGTCTGTCTTGCTGTAACTCTGCAGTGCACGATCACCCTGGAACGAGAAACCCCCGTTGATCCCAAAACCTTTCAGCTCACCAGCAGAAACAACATAACTCAGCCAGGCGTTTGCCACATGTTTTGCAAAGCCAGGGATTTTATCACCCACACGAAGTGGGGTAGCATCCTCATTATTTACTTCGGTCACTTCCGAGTTGGTGTAGGCATAGTTGGCAGTCAGCATCAGGCCTTTTGCCAGCGTTCCGCGAATGTCCAGCTCAATGCCTTCCGATACCTTCTGACCGAGTTCAATGGAAGTTGGTGCATTGAACGGCGAAGTTGGATCGGTAACCAGTTCATTGTTCTTCACGATGCGGTATGCGGAGATGGTCGAATTCCACCGGCCATCGAACCAGTCGCGCTTGATGCCCACCTCACGATTACCACCGGTGATCGGCTGTGTCGCTTTGCGATCGGTACGCACGCCGGACTGCGGAATGAATGCCTGGTCATAGACTGCGTAAACCGAAGTATTTTTATCAATCGAATAACTTAATCCAAAACGGGGCGTGATCCTGTTGCCCGACTCCGTCACACCGAAACCCTGCTGGGTGACAGTTGTATAACGCCCGGCGAGGGTAAGACGGAGTCTGTTGTCAAAAAATCCCAGCTCGTCCTGCACATAAATGCCGGTATATTTCTGGTCAATAGCCCCGAAACCAGCAAGCGCGCGTGCTTCGATGTTCTGGCTCCGGTCGAATACCGGGTAACCATTCGAAGGCACACCATAAGCTGGTGCATACACATTAAACGGTGCATCAGCAGCGTCAATGGCATAACTCTGTGCGTAATCGGCATAGTAGTTCTTTGTTCCCAGGTCAACACCCGCCAGGATGCGATGGGCGATACCGCCGGTCTGCAGCTTACCATTCACGAATGCCTGTGCCAGCCCCATCGGGCTTTTTGCATCCCAGATGCCGACGCTGCGGATAATATTGCCGCTGCCATCGGGGGCAATGGAGTCGAGCCACATGCTCGATCCTTTCATATTATAACTGTATCGTGAAGCCTGCGCAGTAAACTTCCAGTTATCATTGAACTGGTGCTGCAGGTTGACCGTTACACTATGGTCATCGATTTTTGTTTTCGGTAATCCGGGATTGGTATTGGTAAAATCAACCGGCAACGAAGCAAAGCCATCGGTGCTGAATACATAGTACGAGCCCACATCGGTCATCCGGGCAGCCTGGTATACATATTCGGCAGTCAATGTGGTTTTATCGCTCACCTTGTAACTGATCACCGGCGCAATGGAATACCGGTCGTTCGATTCAAATGCACGGTGGGAGCCCTTTTGCTGTCCGGCAATATTTAACCGGTACAACAGTTTCCCCTCCTTGTCCAGCTTGCCATCGAGGTCTGCCGCCACGCGGTACAGTCCATAACTTCCCACAGTGAAACTTGCTTCACCTTTTGTCTGGCCCGTTGGCTTCTTGGTGACCACATTATACAAACCGGCAGGGTCGCCATTTGCCAGCATAAAACCTGAAGGGCCCTTCACGAATTCCACGTGATCTACAAAACTCATGTCTTCCGTGAGTGGTCCCCAATATGAATTCACCACATTGAAACCATTGCGGAACGCCTGGATCTGCGAGCCACGCATGGTTATGTTGGTATACATATCACCCCAATGCTCTACGCGGGTAGCACCGCTTACATTACGGACCAGGTTATCGCTCATGCTGATCACCTGCTGGTCCGACAAAACTTTAGCGGTCACCACCTGTATGTTCTGCGGCACTTCCAGCAACGGCTCATTCAGGCGGAGTGAGGTGGAAGTCTGTTTAGCGGTATAGCTGCTCATCCTTGACCGGATCACCACTTCTTCCAGTTGTTTGTCCGACACATTCAGCCTGATATTGACCATGGCGGTCTTGTCTGCGGCAACTGTCACGGTCTCCGTCACTGTCTCATAACCCACCAGCGATACCAGCAACTCGTGGTTTCCTTCGGGAACATTCCGCAGCGTAAAAAATCCGTTCGCATCAGAAATAGCCGAGTTGCCGCTTTTTGAGATCAGGACAGTTACCATGGCAGCCGGACGGTCATCAGAGGTGACGATCCTTCCCGTAATGGTTCCTTTTCCATCGACCTCACCTGCATGGGCAGACAGCAATGTGACAAAGAGACTCAAAAGCACTATCATTCTTTTCATTCGTATTTTTTTGGTCGGCAAAAGTACCCACGCGTAAATGGTGCGGGTTACGCAAAAGGGAAAAAGACTTTACCAGATCCGCAATCAAAAAGATGTGACAAAGTCGTGACCCTTGGAGTGATGGTGCGACATGAAGGATCGGACACAAGAACAGGGTGCAAAAAATTGCCGGGGAAATAGTAACTATGTAAAAAAAACCATGACTCTGAAGTTAACCGGGGGGCTGCTGGCTGCAGTCCTGATCTGTTCCATTTTCGCCTGTACGGGCAAGCAACCCAACGTAAAAAAAGAATACCTGCAGGTATTTTATACCGATGGCATTACGGAACCCACCGCCCAGAAGCTGCTTACCTTTTTATATCCCCTGTGGAGGAATGAGGGCGACTCGACCAAGGACAAAACAGTTCAGTTGACCAAAACGAAGGATACCGTGAACTTCCGGATGGTGATCATGCCCGAACGCATTTCTACTGTTACTGAACAGAGCATTGGTGCATTTATCCAGCTGCTGTCTGACACCGTGTTTGAAAAAGCACCGGTCAACGTCGTGTTGTGCGATGACCATTTCAGGGAATTAAAAACGATCCGGTACAGTGCAGGCTTTCGCCAGGGCGCCGGCAGCGAAACCGATATCCGCGCCACGTTTGGAACCCTATACCATTTTGGGACGGCGGAAGTATTTGTGAAGCCCGGGGTTGACCAGTCTTACGGACCCCAGCTCGCAAAATACTTCGATGACAGCGAAGGGAAAGGCCAGGTGCAGGCCAGTTTCCAGGTTCTCCGGAATGGAGCTGGTTACGTAGTGAAAATGGCTACTACCGCGGACTTCGCCAGCAAGAACCCGGACTCTATGTTCCGGAATATGGCCAACATGTTATCAAAGGATGTATTTGCCGGAGCGGATGTGACGTTTGTACTGGCGGATACCATGTTTAACGACATGAAAGAATTTAAGTCGGAACCACAATAGTAATTGGTAAAGGTTGAACCCGGCGAATGTTCACTGATTTCCCCTGCAGGCTGACAACCTGTTGGGGTAAGCAGCGTATATTTATCGGGCATTAAAACATAGTATTATGCAAAGAACCCTCTGTTTCCTCCTCGTGTTATCCATAGCCGCAGGCTGCAGGCAAGCCGGCGATTCAGCAACCAGCCACATCACGATCACCGGGATCGACTCGTCCAGAAAACCGGGTGACAACTTTTTCATGTATGTGAATGGCATCTGGTACGACAGTGCCCAAATCCCGGCCAGCCAGTCAGGTGTTGGCGCATACTCCTTCATGAACTTTCCCCAGCGAATCAGGTTGCAGGGTATCCTTGACAGCGTAGCCGCCAGCAATAATACAGCGGGGAGTATTGAACAGAAAGTGGGCGACTTTTATGCATCCGGGATGGATACGGCAACAATCGATAAACGGGGTTACGAACCCATCAAACCCTTACTGTCAGCCATTGATGGCATCACGGATATAACTTCCCTGCTGAAAGTGGCTACGGATGAACAGAAGATCGGCGATGGGTCCATCATCGGGTTTTCGGTTGGACCCGATGATAAACAAAGCACGATTAATATTGCCCAGTTTTACCAGGCAGGCACCGGTTTGCCGGAGAAAGACTATTACTTCAAATCCGATGATGCAACGCTTGGTATCCAGTCGGCATATAAAAAATACCTTTCAGGCCTTTTTGAACTGACCGGCCTTGATGCCGCATCTGCGGTTAAAAACGCTGACATCACCTATGGCATCGAAAAGCAACTGGCCACCTCACATAGAAATAATATCGAGCTAAGGGATGTGAAGGCAAATTACAATAAGATGTCAGTGGCCACCCTGGCGAAAAAACAACCCAACCTTCAATGGCCCGCCTTGCTTGGCAACCTTGGGGTGAAAGTTGACTCCGTCAATGTGGCCCAGCCCGCTTACTATGACAAACTTGACCAGATGCTGAAGTCGGTGCCGCTGGACGACTGGAAAATTTACCTGAAGGCATCCGCACTTAGCAACTTTTCGAATTTCCTGAGCCGTCCGTTTGCCGAAGTGGCTTTCCAATATAACAAGGCCCTTTCCGGGCAGGCCGTTCGAAAAAGCCGCGCGGAAGAAATGACCCAGGCCGTGGACCGGTCACTGGGCCATGCCCTTGCACAACTCTATGTAAAAAAGTATTTCCCTGAAGACGCGAAAAAAAGAGTGGCATTGCTGGTGGATAACCTGAAAAAAGCACTGGCAGCACGGATAACGCGGCTGGACTGGATGAGCGATTCAACCAAAGCAAAAGCGAAAGAAAAGCTGCAGGCCTTTACAGAGAAAATCGGGTATCCGGATAAATGGAGGGACTACTCTGCCGTGGATGTAAAACGCGATGCCTGGTTTGAGAATGTCCTTTCTGCCAATAAAAATGACTACAATTACCGGGTGGACCGGATCGGCAAGCCGGTTGACCGGACCGAATGGTACACCACCCCACCAACCGTAACGGCTTACAACAATCCGCCGATGAACGAGATTGTTTTCCCCGCCGGTATATTACAGCCACCTTATTTTGATGTGAACGCCGACGACGCGCTTAACTATGGTGGCATCGGTATGGTGATCGGCCATGAAATCACCCACTCGTTCGATGACCAGGGTGCGCAGTATGACAAGACCGGCAATGTTACTGACTGGTGGACGAAGTCAGATTACGATAAATTCAGGGCAAGGACCCAGCAGGTGATCGATCAATACAACCAGTTTACCGTGCTCGATTCGATGCATGTAAAGGGGGCGTTAACTGTAGGGGAAAATACCGCGGATATTGCCGGTATTGCCATTGCTTATGATGCTTTCAAGATGACCGACCAGGGGAAAGACAGCACGAAAATAGATGGCCTCACCCCGGACCAGCGTTTCTTCATTTCCATTGCAAGGATATGGCGCGTGAAAACAAAGGATGAATTTATGCGCACGTATGTAAACACCAATCCCCATTCGCCGGCTACCTGGCGCGTCAATGGTCCATTGATGAATTTTACACCGTTTTACAACGCCTTCAACGTGCAGCCGGGAGATAAAATGTTTAAACCGGAGAATGAGCGTATTGTGGTGTGGTAAATGGGATGTTTCCCCGCATCTTAAAAATTTAATGACTGCCGCAGGCCCGCAAGACGGTGCTTGCGGCAGTTTCATACATGGGGTAATCAGCACTGGTCCCGTTCACGTCCCTGAGCTCCATTACTATGGTTTTGCATAGCGCTATCTTTCAGGTAACCCATATCCGATGTATACCTGGTTCAGCGAAGTTTGCAGAAATATTTAACCCATGAATGTATTCATCTGGATTTTACAGGGCGTGCTGGCCATCTTCTTCCTCGCTCCTGCCTATATGAAGATGACCACCCCGAAAAGTAAGTTATTAGAGAAAGGACAGTTACAGCCGGGTGGATCAGTAGTTCCGATAAGGTTTATTGGTATCATGGAGCTGCTCGGAAGCGTAGGTATAATTTTGCCACGTCTGCTTAACATAGTCCCCGTCCTCACGCCCATCGCCGCCGTAGGTTTTTGTGTTGTGATGGTTGGCGCGTTTGCTGTCCACTTTTCAAAAAAAGAATACAAGGTTCTTCCTGTAATAGTCGTCGCATTTGTCCTCTCGGCAATTGTTGCAATCTATTTGTTTAACCAGCCTGTTCAGGATTCAATCACCAGCTAAATACCTTATTGCTGGTTCAGGAAAGCCATCTCCATAAGAAGTGAATGATGGAATGCGCCGTAAAATAAAAAAAGCGCGCTCCGTTGGAGCGCGCTACCTATTTTTCTGAGGGCAGGAATAAATACAGGTTGCCCCGGATAATTATTTCCAGCCTAATCCTGGTGCAACATGATCAATGATTGCTTCAAGCACATGCACATTGTATTCGACCCCCAATGTATTGGGTATAGTCAGTAAAATAGTATCCGCTTCCTTCAATGCCTCATCCTCGCCAAGTTCCTTAATAAGCTGGTCAGGTTCGGCAGCGTAACTGCGGCCGAAGATTGCACGGCGGTCCTGTTCCAGGAAACCCACCTGGTCGGTACTGCGGCCATCCCGTCCGAAGTAAGCCCGGTCCTGGTCATTCATCAATGCAAATATGGAACGGCTTACCGACACCCTTGGTTCACGTTGGTGACCGGCTTTCTTCCACGCATCGCGGTAGAGCCGTATCTGCTCGGCCTGTTGTATATGAAATGGCTTACCGCTTTCATCAAATTTCAAGGTTGAACTCTGCAGGTTCATCCCCTGTTCAGCTGCCCACACCGCTGTTGCATTGGATGCGGCACCCCACCAGATCCGATCGCGAAGGCCTTCCGAAAAAGGTTCCAGGCGTAACAGCCCCGGAGGATTCGGGAACATAGGATTAGGGTTCGGTTGACCGAAGCCCTCTCCTTTCAGGTGGTTAAAAAAATCCAGTCCCTTCTGGCGCCCCATATCAGCATCGGTCTGTCCGTCTTCCGGTTGATACCCAAAGTGACGCCATCCATCAATGACCTGTTCGGGCGAACCCCGGCTGATACCAAGTTGAAGTCGATGGCCGGCTATGATATCAGCGGCACTGGCGTCTTCCACCATGTACAGCGGGTTTTCATAACGCATATCGATTACACCGGTACCGATCTCGATTTTACTGGTTTTCGCACCGATAGCCGCAAGCAGGGGGAAGGGAGAGGCCAGCTGTTTAGCGAAGTGATGCACACGGTAATAGGCACCGTCGACACCGATTTCCTCGGCAGCCACGGCCAGGTCAATGGATTGTAACAGGGTATCCTGTGCAGTGCGGGTACTGTAGGCCGGATGGTTCGACCAATGGCCAAATGATAAAAATCCTATCTTTTTCATAATTGTATAGAACAACAACAATTCTTGTACGAAAAGGTTGCCGGCTGGGTCATTTGCGGCGCATTACCAGTGCTGGATTCGTCCGCATGACCCGCACCACCTGCAGCAACATTACCATGCATGCAATCGCCATGACCGACACTAACACAAATGCAAGTGTAGCTGCATCAATGGTCGTCTTGTATGCAAAATCCCGCAACCAGTAATTAACTGCCACACACGCGGCAGGTATGGCAACTATTCCCGCGATCAGTACCAGACGAAGGTAACTTGTTGTCAGGAGCGCGGCCAGTGACGCAAAGCCGGCACCGAGTACTTTCCGGATCCCGATTTCACGAATACGCTGTTGGCTGATGATTACTGACAGTCCAAAAAGGCCGAGGCAACCAACAAGAATGGTCAGGCAACTGAAAAGAAGTATCATGTTTGCCGTGTGTTTATCATTCTCGTACAACCGATCGAGGGATTCGTCCACGAATACGTATTCGGGAGGAAGCTCACTTTCATACTTTCGGAGTGTCGTGGTAAGATCAGCAAGGGCTTTTGAAGGGTTGCCAGGTTTTAACCGGACAAACAAAGTAAAGTAGCCATCCATGGGCTGATAACGGAACACGAACGGCTCAACCGCAGCGGATAAAGGTTTAAAATTAAAATCCCTGACTACTCCGATCACCCGTCCCTTAGCTCCCCAGAAATCAATGCCCATACCTAGTATGGTCTGGTCGTTGTAACCCATCCGCCGAACTGCAGTCTGGTTCAGGATAAAGTTGGCCGTATCATTTGTTTTCTGGAATGAAAAGTTGTGTCCCGAGATCAGTTGAATGCCCAGTGTTTGAAGGAAACCAGGATCAATATTTGCCTGGGTAATCAGGAACTCTTTGTCAGCGGGCATTCCATCCCATTTGAAGTTGGAGGTATTGTTTACGTTTACCAGTGTCATGGTTGCAGGCGAAGCGGCAGAAATAGCGGGCAACTTTTCCAGGTCCTGCTTAATGACCTCGATGTTGTCGCGGAGCTTGCCGTTTAACCGGACATTCACCAGATTGGCCTTATCAAAACCGAGATCCTTTGAACGGATGAGATTAAGCTGACGGTACATGAATATGGCAGCTACGATGAGGGTAATTGACACAGCAAATTGCACCACCACCAGCGAGCGGAAAACAAATTTGGCTCCGGACAACGGCTGCCCGCTTTTCAGGATATTCAATGGCTTGAATGAGGAAAGCACAAATGCGGGATATGCTCCCGCCAACACCCCGATTACAAGGACAAACCCAACAAGCAATCCAATGAACACCGGCTGGGTAAAATCTATCTCCAGATCGATGCCGGTGAAGTCAAGGAAATAT
>SDZZ01000682.1 GCA_004173255.1 Chitinophagaceae bacterium
CCTCCGGAAAGTTTCAACCCGCCTTCGCCGATGGTCGTCTCCAATCCCTTTTCAGCACGTGCCAGCAGGTTTTGTGTGGCCGCCTTGTCAAGCGCATCCTGCAGGTCTTCTTCGGACGCGGTCGGATTTACAAACAGCAGGTTCTCGCGGATAGTGCCCGAGAACAGTTGGGTATCCTGCGTTACAAAACCAATCTGCCTGCGCAGGTCATTGAAGTCGATTGCCAGTTCGTCCATCCCGTTATAAAGCACTTTCCCTTTTTGAGGTCGGTATAATCCGACCAGCAGTTTCATGAGCGTTGTTTTACCCGAACCAGATGGGCCAACGAAAGCGATGGTTTCGCCTTTGTTTACTTCAAAACTGATGTCGTTGATGGCGCTTTGTTTGGCCGACTGGTGTTTAAAACCGACATGGTCAAAAACCAGTGTTTTGATGTTGCCAAGATGTTGCGGGTTCGGTGCCTGTGCTTCAGGTTTTTTCTGCATCAGCGTCTCAAAGTTATTGAGTGATGCTTCTGCTTCACGGTAGGAGAGAATGATGTTCCCGATTTCCTGTAACGGCCCGAACACAAAGAAAGAGAAGATCTGCATGGTCACGATTTCACCTGGCAGCATTTCCCCTTTGAACACCAGCAGCATCAGCATAAACAGGATGATCTGCCGCAGCGTGTTCACAAATGTTCCCTGGATAAAACTGATGCTGCGCATGCGTTTCACCTTGGTGAGCTCGAGCCCGAGGATCTTGAATGTGTTTTTATTAAGGCGGCCCACTTCCTGTTCGGTGAGGCCCAGGCTTTTTACCAGTTCAATATTCCGCAACGATTCGGTGGTAGCCCCGGCCAGTGAGGTGGTTTGTGCTACTATGTTCTTCTGGATCTTTTTGATTTTTTTACTCAGCAAATTGGAAATCACGGTCAGGAGGAAAATGCCACCGAAATAAATGATCGGCAGGCGCCAGTCTTTTTTTACTGCATAGATCGCAACGAACAGGATCCCGATGATTACCGGGAACAGTACGTTGATAAACATAGCCATAAACTTCTCCGTGTCCTGTCTTACTTTCTGCAGGATGCCCAGTGTTTCGCCGCTTCGCTGGTCTTCAAAATCATGATAGGGAAGTTTCATGGCATGCTGCAGTCCGTCCGTAAAAATGGTGGCACCGAATTTCTGTGTAATCAATGCAAGGAAATAATCCTGGAATGCTTTAGCGATCCTGCTTACCATTGCTACGGTAATGGATGCACCCAGCAGCCAGACCACCCCGTAAAGTATGTCGTGCCGGTTGGCCGAGTTGATATAGGGTTCCTTGATAAACAGGAAACTATTCAGCGTAAACTCCTGGCCACCTTTGGTGCGGTCAAAAAATTCGCCTGCCAGTTCGACCAGTTTACCGAAAATGATCGGGTCAAAAAGGGAAAAAGAAATATTTATACCTGACAGTAACAGCACGGCCAGCACCAGCCATTTCTGCGGTTTTAAATAGCGAAACAATATTTTCATCGGTCAGTTCTTGATTAGGGAAAACGTTGGTAGTGTATCGGAGTTACAACACTCAAATAGTATACAAGTTCGGCAAAAATGCCAAACTAGCAGCAAATGCGCCCGTTTCGCCGGCTACCAGGCTGGTCGAGCATCATCCCCAACAGAGCCGCCAGCCTGCGAAACACTCGTTCATAGAGCGTTCGGAAAAATCTGCCAGCCTGCGAAGCACTCGTTCGTCGCCGGTTGAAAAGAATCCGCCATCAGGCAATGCCCCGTGCGTTATTCGTATGAAAAGTCTGCTATTCCTTTCGCTGCCAGTCATATGA
>SDZZ01000189.1 GCA_004173255.1 Chitinophagaceae bacterium
GATAACCATAACCGGCCGGTAGTGGGATCCATTAACATGCCCGGATCAATGGCATCGTTATCCTCAATGCCATCCGAAGAGGCTACCACCACCGCCTCTGAATAACTGAATGCGGGCGACTTTGGATCAAGTGTCCTGTTCCACATGGTAAGAATTTTTCCATTGTGTCCGCCTCCCAGGCCACCACCTGTAGCGCCATAGGCAATCAGGTACCGGTCTCCAATTTTTACTACGTCAGGGGCGGCCCCGCCTCCTGGCCTTACACCGCCAGTATCCCATTTCCAACCGTCGTCGGAAATCAATCCTCCCCCCCTTGTTCCAAACGTATAGAACTTTCCATCGCTTTTCATTAACGTCGAGGGATCATGGATAAAAGGTTTGCCGGTCTGTGCTTCCAGTTCGGCAACACAGCACAATGCAGCCAACAACAGGATCATTGCATACTTTCGGGATTTCATAATGGGGAAGTTTTGAAAGTGTTTCATACCGTAGATGTTTGCCAGGCTATCATTTATAACTGACCGAAATATTTTTAACAGGCTGCCCGTTATCACCGAGGAACCTCATACAGAAGTCACTCATACCGGGGCCGTTGATTACAGCCACCCTGATAATATTCTTTCCTTTATTTAACGTGATCCTTTTTGACAAACCATCATCCATCACCATGCGCCTGTCACCGGAAAGCAGCAATACTTCCGCACCGTTGACCCACCACATGGAGGCGGAGTTGGAACCGGCAGCCAATCTCACGTTTTTAATTTCCTCTGTACACTCCACTACTGTTACGCCCAGGAATAACACCCCATAGGTCTGTTTCCCCAGCCCGTAAGCCAGTCGATACAGTTTTACATTGAAATTGCCCGCCTCCAATGCATGCCAGGTCAGATCCTGGTCTGCTGCCCTGACCGCATCCCCGTCGTTGGGAATGCCGGTAAATTGTCCCGGAAAAATTTCTTTGGTGAAGACGCTTCGCAGGTAACTGTCCGTAAAGACCGTATTACTCCGGTTGGGTTTATTGATGGGATCAAGCAGTAACCAGCGTCGGATGAAACCATCGTTATCGGGGAGGGACCATTTATTGGTACCAGCTGTAAAATATGGGCTGATGGTACGGGCTGTATCGGCTGGCGATGGTGCCTGTATTTTGCCCTTTGATCCCGCACCGCATCCACCGAGTGTGAAAGCCAGTGCCGCAAATATGGTTAATGCCGGCAGGATGTTGAGTCGGTTCATGTGAACTTTTTTTATTTGTGCGGGAGCTGTTATTGCGCAAGTTGTTTTTCCAGCAGCTGTTTCCATTGCTGGTACAGGTCTTCGTATAGTGATGCCTGCGATGGTCTCACCACGGCATCGGCTTTACGCATTGCCCCAGCCGACACAGCGTCTTTGTAAATACCCGCGCCAATGCCTGCGCCCAGCGCTGAGCCAAAACTTCCATCACCGTCATAAAATTCAACAGCAACATTGTTTACACTGGCAAATGCTGAAGTAAACACCTCACTCAGGAAGAGATTACTTTTTGCAGCGCGGATCACCGTCGGGTTGATACCGTTTTCCCGCATGATGTCAAGTCCATACCGGAAAGCGAATGCAATGGATTCCTGTACGGCACGCACCAGGTGTGCGCTGTGATGGATATTGAGATCGAGATTGGTAAACTGTGCCCCCGGAATCCGGTTGTTGAGCATCCGCTCGGCCCCATTCCCGAAGGGCATGGCGAAGAGTCCATCCGACCCCGGTTTTATTTTTTGCGCGGATTCATTCAGATCGTCATAACCTGTGTTTGCACCAGTCATGTTTTTAATCCAGCGATTAAAAATTCCTACTCCATTGATGCAAAGCAGTATCCCTATCCGTTTGTCCTGCTGCTGATGGTTTACATGTGCAAAGCTGTTGATCCGCGATTGCCGGTCGTAGCTGAGCTGGTCGGCTACACCATAGATTACGCCTGAGGTACCGGCGGTGGCAGCCACTTCACCCGGCTGCAGCACATTCAGCGATAAGGCATTGTTGGGCTGGTCGCCGGATTTATAAGCTACAGGTATTCCTTTTTTCAAACCGAGCCTGGCAGCGACGGTCTCACGCACGTGGCCGTGACTGGAAAATACAGGCTTAATATCCGGTATTAATGACGGGCTGAATCCAAACTGTTGCATTATTTCAGTGGACAGCCCTTCTTCCTGGAAGTCCCAGAATATACCCTCTGATAAAGCGGAGGGGGTTGTAGTAATTTCGCCGGTCAGTTTCATGGCTATGAAATCACCTGGCAACATCATCTTGTCTATCCTGGAATACAGCTCTGGTTCGTTTTCTTTTACCCAGGCGAGTTTGCTTGCCGTAAAATTGCCCGGCGAGTTAAGCAACCTCGATAGACAGAACTGCTCACCCATTTTTTGAAAGGCACGCTCACCGATTTCAACCGCGCGGCTGTCGCACCAGATGATGGAATTCCTCAACACATGCTGGTCCTTATCCACCAGCACCAGTCCGTGCATCTGGTATGCAATACCGATGCTGGCTATATCTTTCGGATCATAGGTTTCCTGGGTATGGCAACGAAGGATTGCCTGTTTTACATTTTCCCACCACTGGTCGGGACTCTGCTCCGCCCATCCGGGTTGTGGTGCAAGTATTTCGACCTCGGCGTCGGGATACCTTGCTGAAGCCACGCATTGCTGTGTTTCCGAATCAATCACTGAAACCTTGATGGAGGATGTACCCAGGTCAATTCCTAATAAAAGCATTTTAATAAATTTGAAACCGCTGCCGGCTTACATAGTCCGGTGGCGGCTGGAATACAATGTTAAACAAACTTCGCGGCGAGCCCGTGCTGCAGTCCCCTCAGTTCGGCAAGTCCTTTCAATCTTCCAATAGCCGAATAACCCGGGTAGGTTGTTTTATGCAGGTCATCGAGCATCTGGTGACCATGATCGGGTCGTACATGGAGATCGACCTTCCTCCGGGCCATCAGCTGGAGTAAGCGATCAACAATGGTGACCATATCCGCGTCGCCATCCAGATGGCCAGCTTCGAAAAAGTTTCCTTCAGTGTCCTTTGTCGTATTGCGCAAATGAAGGAAATGGATGTGATCGCCCAGCCTGTCGATAATGCCGGGCAGGTCATTGTCGGCCCGTACACCAAGGGAACCTGTGCAATAACAAAAACCATTTGATGCGGAGGGAACACTGTCAATGATCTGTTGCAGATCCGATTCAGTGCTGACTACACGGGGCAATCCGAACACGGCGTAGGGCGGATCATCGGGATGGATAGCCATCCGGATCCCTGCTTCTTCCGCTGCAGGGATTATCCGCGTTAGGAAACGGAACAGGTTTTCCTGCAGCGTTAACCGGTCAATGTCGCCGTAAGCGTCCAGTTCAGCCAGTACCTTTTCGGGGGTAAACTGTCCGGTGGATCCGGGAAGACCAAGCAGCACAGACTTGAAAACAACTGCCTGTTCGGCTGTCGCATGATTCTGCATCCATTCTTCTGCCAGGCGGATCTCGCGTTTGCTATAGTCTTTTTCTGCGCCGGGCCGCCGTAGCATGAAAAGGTCAAACGCTATAAAGGCGACCCGTTCAAACCGGAGTGCAAGGCTGCCACCAGGCAAGGCATAACCGGTATCGGTCCGTAACCAGTCGAAGACCGGCATGAAGTTATAGGTAACAACCCGGATGCCACAGGCACCCAGGTTGTGAAGGCTTTCCATGTAGTTGCGGACATGCAACTCGCAATCATCTTTCCAGCGCTTGATATCGTCGCTTACCGGCAGGCTTTCAACCACCGTCCAGGTCAACCCCGCTGCTTCTGCCAGGTCTTTGCGGGCCTGTATGTCCTGTATGGTCCACACATGCCCTACCGGCACCTGGTGCAACGCGGTCACCACCCCTGCGCAGCCCGCCTGGCGCAGGTCCTGCAGGCTGACGGGGTCGCCGGGTCCGAACCAGCGCATGGTTTCATGCATCATCAGATAAAGCGGTTGATGATATTTTCCATGTATTCCTGTTTGCCGCTCCGTAGTGCCGGTTCGCCGTTTTCGATGGCGAATGCACGGAGGTCTTCCAGGCTGAGCTTTCCTTCTTCGAAGGATTTGCCCTTTCCGGCATCGAAGCTTTCATAACGATGCTGGCGGAGTTGTTTATAATCTGAATTTTCAAGTATGTTATTTGCAGTAATCAGCGCCCGCGCAAAAACGTCGATGCCACCAATGTGGGCATAAAACAGATCCTGCGGATCTACCGAGTTGCGGCGGATTTTGGCGTCGAAATTGATCCCGCCACCTTTTAATCCACCTGCTTCCAGTAAGATCAGCATTGCTTCCGTGAGTTCATTGATATCATTTGGAAACTGGTCTGTATCCCATCCATTCTGGTAGTCACCACGGTTGGCATCCATACTTCCAAGCAACCCTGCATCAGCGGCCACCTGCAATTCGTGGGTGAAAGTGTGACCGGCAAGTGTGGCATGGTTCACTTCCAGGTTGAGGCTGAAATCATTCAGCAGGTCGTATTGCCTCAGGAAACCGATAACCGTTTCCGCATCATAATCGTATTGGTGTTTGGATGGCTCACATGGCTTTGGCTCAATAAAAAATTTGCCTTTGAAACCATTTTTCCGCGCATAGTCTTTCGAGGCATGAAGGAACCGTGCCAGGTGTTCTTTTTCCCTTTTCATGTTGGTGTTGAGCAGGCTCATGTATCCTTCACGTCCACCCCAGAACACGTAGTTTTCACCACCCAGCTTGATGGTAGCATCCAGCGCAGCCTTTACCTGTGCAGCGCCATGTGCCAGCACATGGAAATCCGGATTGGTGGCAGCACCATTCATATAACGACGGTTGGAAAACAGGTTGGCTGTTCCCCAAAGTAATTTCACACCAGTGGCCGACTGCTTTTCTTTCAGGTAATCGGATAATGTGTCAAGACGTTTGTCATTCTGTGCTACGTCCGAAGTGTAGTCAACCACATCCACATCATGGAAGCAATAGTAGGGCAGACCGAGCTTTGTGATAAATTCAAACGCCGCATCGGCTTTCGCTTTTGCCCGCTCAATCGGATCGCTGATGCCCAGCCATGGAAACAGGTGGGTGGCCTCGCCAAACGGATCCGATCCGTCACCGTTAAAACTGTGCCAGTACGCGCACGCAAAACGCAGGTGGTCTTTCATCGGCTTGCCCGCAATCATCCTGTTTTCATCATACCAGCGGAAAGCCATGGGGTTGTCCGATTCCACCCCTTCAAACTTAATGGAGGATACCTCTCTGAAGTATTCCTTTGGTCCGGTTGTAATTGCCATTTTATATAGTTGTGTTATTCAATTTACTTGTTTGCCCTGATTGAAATAAAAGGGAGGAATGAGAAATCATCCCTCCGATGATTGCTTCAACTGCTTATGCTTAGATCGTTTATTACCGAAGATTAATTAATACTGGCTTACCGAAGCCACCGTTTGCGAATTGAAATAAATGGAGTGATTAGTGTGGGAAGCCGGACAAAGATACCGGGGATAGTCTCCTACGCATCGTGCATTATTCAATCGTTAGCTGGCGGGTTCTGTCCGACGAATATATTAAAGTTTACGAATAAAGCAATCGATTGCAATAATTTTGACGGCTGCTAAACCCGGGACAGTTGATCACCCACCGTTTTTTTCTCCGGAAAACAATGAAATGGATCGGGTTTTTCCCGATCTTCAAGCAATCGATTGCAAAAAATAGTTTAAACACGCTACACTTATTCAGATGCGACATCCCGCCATTCCCAGCCTTCGCCGCATTTTGCCGGTAATCATCCGGCTTTCCCTGCTGATCCAGTGTTTGGTTACTGGTCTGTTGTCACATGCCGAAAGCGGATATGAACTCTGGCTGAGATACCCGCAGGTGACGGATAAAGCTATTCTCCAGTCATACCGGTCAGCCGTTGGGTCATTGAAAGTTTATGGCTCATCACCCACCGCCAGCCTGGTACAACAGGAACTGGAGCGGGGGTTAAAAGGCATGATTGGCTTTAGGTCTCAGGCAGCTCAGGCAAAGGGCCTGCTGGTTGCCGGTGCAGTGCAATCGATCGGCAATGACATAAAGACCGACCTCCGCAGTGCTGTGGCCGGTCTGGGAACCGAGGGTTATGTAATCCTCAAGCGCATTGTTGGCGGCAGGCGAACGATTATTATTACCGGAAATTCGGACCAGTCGGTCCTGTACGGAAGTTTTCATTTCCTGCGCCTGATGCAGACCGGACAATCACTCGACGGGCCCGACATCAGCTCGTCACCCAAAATAAAACTACGCATGCTGAACCATTGGGACAACCCGAATGGCACGGTCGAGCGTGGCTATGCCGGTGCATCCATCTGGAACTGGCACAAACTTCCCGGCTACATGGACGAACGTTATACCGACTATGCAAGGGCCAATGCCTCTATCGGCATAAATGGAACCGTGCTGACAAATGTCAACGCCAGTATTGTGTTCCTTACCCCCGCCTACCTGGTGAAGGTGAAAGCGCTGGCCGATCTGTTCCGGCCCTGGGGAATCAAGGTTTACCTCACTGCCAGGTTCAGTTCACCCATTGAATTGGGCGGACTGAAAACAGCAGACCCGCTTGATCCGGAAGTGAAACAATGGTGGAAGTCAAAGTTTGCGGAGGTTTACCGGGATATTCCCGATTTCGGCGGCTTCCTCATTAAAGCTAATAGTGAGGGACAGCCAGGTCCGCAGGATTATCACCGCAGCCACGCAGATGGTGCAAATATGCTCGCCGAGGCAATTGCCCCTTTCAATGGGATCATTATCTGGAGAGCATTTGTGTATAGCCACGCCAACGCGGAAGACCGTCATAAGCAGGCCTACAATGACTTTCAGCCGCTCGACGGACAGTTCAGGCCAAACGTGTTAGTACAGGTAAAAAACGGGCCCATCGATTTTATGCCCCGCGAACCTTTTCATCCGTTGTTTGGCTCCATGCCCGCCACACCACTTATGATGGAGTTCCAGGTAACGCAGGAATACCTTGGACAATCGACCAACCTCGTGTTCCTGGCACCGCTGTTCAAGGAGACCCTTGAGAGTGACACCTGGTCGCAGGGCAAAGGAAGCACCGTTGCACGGGTGGTTGACGGATCACTGGACCATCATGCCATTTCCGGCATGGCAGGTGTAGCCAATATCGGAGCCGATCTCAACTGGACCGGTCACCCCTTCGCCCAGGCAAACTGGTACGCGCTGGGCCGGCTTGCATGGGACCACAACCTGGGCAGTAAAGAGCTGGCAAAAGAATGGCTGGGAATGACGTTTTCAAATGATCCGCAATTCCTTGCACGGGCAGTGCCCCTGATGCTCGAAAGCCGCGACGTTGCCGTGCAGTATTCCAATCCGATCGGGCTGCACCATATCATGGCAACAGGCCATCACTATGGTCCCGCCCCATGGGTCAGTAACCTTTCCCGTCCTGAGTGGAACCCGGTATATTACCATAAAGCGGATTCGGCGGGAATTGGATTTGACCGCACCACCTCAGGAAGTAATGCACTGGCGCAATACAAACCCGAAGCCAGGCAACAATGGGAGAACCCCGGTACCTGCGATGAAAAATTCCTGCTCTGGTTCCATCACCTTCCATGGACATACAAAATGAAAAGCGGCCGCACCCTTTGGGAAGAATTATGTTACCAGTATTATACCGGTGCCGACCGCGTACGGGATATGCAACAGGTATGGAACAGTTTAAAGACATATATCGACACGCAACGTTTTGTATCTGTATCGATGTTATTAGAGATTCAATACAAGGAAGCCTTATGGTGGCGGGATGCCTGCCTGCTGTACTTCGGTCAATACAGCCGGATGCCGCTGCCACAGCAATATGAGCCACCCGCACACACACTGGACTATTTTAAATCATTGAAATTTCCCTACGCACCGGGAAATTGAACCGCATTAAATACAGCAGAAACCCATGACAGGAATTAAAAGTAAAGTTGCAATTGTTACCGGCGGCGGATCAGGCATCGGCTTCGCCATCGCCAAGAAATTTACGGAGAACGGGGTGGATACAGTTATTGCCGGAAGGTCGGTACAAAAGCTGGAGGACGCCAAAGCCAGGCTGGGCGACCGGTGCCATGTATTCGCCTGCGATGTGTCGGACCTGAAAAGCATCCCTCCCTTTGTACAGGACGTGATCGAAAAATTCGGACATATCGATATACTCGTCAATAATGCGGGCATCAATGTAAAAAAAGAATTTATCGACGTGACGGACGAGGATTTCCAGCAGGTCATGCAGACAAATCTCAACGCAGTTTTTTCGATGAGCCGCGAGGTGGTGAAACAAATGCTTCCCCGAAAGTCGGGCAGCATCATCAACATCAGCTCCATGGCCGCGCAATATGGCATTCCAAAAGTAATTGCCTACTCAGCCAGCAAAACGGCAATCGATGGAATGACCCGGGCAATGGC
>SDZZ01000683.1 GCA_004173255.1 Chitinophagaceae bacterium
TATGGAATCCATGTACGGGAATAACTCGATACAACCATGGCAGCTGCAGGTCCATAAATCGAGAATGAGAAGTTTACCACGAAAGGTGGACAGTTGGATTTTAGAAACGGGGCTAAAAACTGTGTTGACCGGAATATCGGGCAAGGTGTCGCCGACATGGAGTCGCCTGTAGGTCAGGGCTGACTGTGCATGTATTGAACATATAGGGCATAGTAGCGCCAGTAAGCAAATGAGGAGCAGTTTCATTGCAGGTAAAATTTAAAGGGAGTAATCTGTTGCCAAAGCAAAAAGTCGGAGGGGGGCGGCCGAACTCTATGTAAGGGCGACACCCCGGGATGACCGGACGGAGTTCCTTACCGGTGGGACTTTACATCCGGGCTTTTTGCTAAGGGATTCATCTTGCCGATGAATCATTATGTAGTGTGGTTGTTAAACCGGGTTCTTTGGTTTGCGTGCAAAAAGAATCCGGTGCGAGCAAAGGAACAAGGGCAGCCTGACCACATTTACCGATAAAATGCAGTTGGTCTGTAAGAATAAGGTAGTGCTTCTATGCCCTTGTGGTCTCATTGTGGTAGTAGCTGATAATGCGTGAGTTCGCGCTGGGTAACCCTTTCGCGGCTAACACATGCGTACCAAATATAATGAATTCAGGGCCAGTACACGTTTGTAGATCAATATATTTTTTGGATTCAGGCAATTTTCCGGTTCATGGCGAGTGACGAAAAGATATTTAACCGGTTAAAATTGGCTACTGCCCTGCGGAAAATCATGGACCGCAATAAGGAGCAGGTGGTGAAACATGCCGTGAATGACCAGGAAAGTTTCTGGATCGTGAACAGCATCCGCCAGCTGGAGGCCGCATCGGGGCTGAGTTATACGATTGTGCAAGGCGTGTTTGGTGCCAAGCGTGATATACAATTTTCGTCCTTGATTACGATGTTGAGGGATGGGTTTGGCCTTAGTTTTTCTGAGTTTGCCGAAATTTTTGATGCAGTGACGGATGAAGAGGTCAGGGTGGTCAAAAAACATATTGCCGCTGTAAGCCGCTCCCCGCGCGTGCCGGCGAAGAAGAAAAAGAAATGAGCCGCTCCTGGAACGAGGAGGAGATCCGCTGAAACGGGTGGATGGGAATGAGCTTGGGGTTTCTGATGATCCGCTGAACGTAGTGAATGGGAATTAGTATCGGTTTCCTAATGATCCACTGAACCTAGTGAATGGGAATGAGCTTCGGTTTCCTTATGATCCACTGAACCTAGTGAATGGGAAAGAGCTCCGGTTTCCTTATGATCCGCTGAACCTAGTGAATGGGAATGAGCTTCGGTTTCCTTATTTCCGCTGAACCGGCTAAACTCGATCAGCCGCACTTGCCATAGCTGAGTCAGCTCTGGGATGAAAACTCAGTCGCATCACAGGTCTTTATTATCCGCTGAAACATGCGAAGTGAAAAGAGCCTCACCGGTCATTGGTCAGCAGCTTGTCTAGTTCTTTCAGGACGGCTCTTTTGTCCGAAGTGTAGTTTCCTGTTGCCTCCCCAACCACCCGCCCCGGGTGGCTATCAGGATCCCATAAATTTATGTTGCTTTTATGCCGGTTTCTGCCGCGCAATACGATTAAGTATGTATATTGGACTACAAGCCACTGACACCAACTTATGAAATTTTATCCCGGGGCTTTGCCAGCCCTCCCCGTATCGCCTTCCACCGGGTTGAACACGGAGTACATAACCCAGCTGATCCCCTCCGGTACCCGCTTTCAGGGTACTGACACCTGCGCGGATGAATGGTCATGGCATTTCTGCGATTCAT
>SDZZ01000684.1 GCA_004173255.1 Chitinophagaceae bacterium
AAAAACAGCATCTGCTTCCGGGTGGGCCAACGGGCCGTAATCCTTGTAGTGTCCGCTCTGGGAAATATTTTCAAACGGTCCTACCAGCTGCCAGTTGTGTACCGAACCAATGCGGTCAAAGTAGGTGGCGGGTTTATCAAAATTTGCGGAGAAAAGATAGTGCAGGCCAAGCTGGTAGTTGGCGCCGGCCACCATCAGGCCCGGCGTTCTCGGATCTTTCACCAGCGACTCCAGCAGCGAAACCTGTTCGGTCTTTGCTTTTTTACCGCTCGTCCCGATGATCGCTTCATCGAACCAGAGTGCGTATGTGTAGGGGAATGGATCCGTTACCTTTTTGAAAAATGAACTGTTGTAATCGTTGATCGTTTTGTTCTGGCCCAGGTAGTTCTTCAGGTAAAAATTACTGATGTAACTGTCTTCGAAAGTGGCGCTGTTCGACTGGCTCTCTGCCAGGAATTTGCCGGCTGTTTTCCAGTCGTTCGTTTTCATTGCCTGCCAGGCTTTTTCGTAACTGCCCTGCGCATACAGGATCACCGGACAAAGGCCCAGGAACAGGAATAAGGTTTTTCTCATCGTTAGTGGTTTGTGATGGTGGTTAATTGGACTCCAATATAATACGTCCGGGCCAGATGAGGAAGTTTCGGCCGAAAAGCCGTTCGCTATCGGCCGGACGGTGTAATGAAACCGTGCACTACTCACTCTGCTGTTAAACTAAGTCTGTGCACCTGAAGGTTTTATACAAATGGCATGTTTGTAGTGCCAAGCGGTTCAGCGGCGATAACTTAAAAAAAAAGAATCATGCTCAGACTCTACGTGGTAACCGCATGGCGGACCCTACTTAAGAACAGGTTCTATACCGGCATCAGCATTATAGGACTGGCCGTGGCTTCCGCCGCTTTTTTCCTGCTTTATAATTATGTCCGTTTTGAACGGAGTTATGAAAATATGCATCCGGATGCAGCCAGCATTTATCGCGTCACACTTGACCTGTACGAAGGGTCCGAATATGTGGTGACGGATTGTGAAACCTACCCTCCCATGGGCCCGGTATTGAAGATGAAATATCCTGAAGTACTGGATTATGTAAGGGCGCAGGACATGGGTGACCAGGAACTGACCTTCGGAGTAAAGGCTTTCAGGTCCGAACGAATATATGCCGTTGATCCGTCCCTGCTGGATGTATTCAATATTCCCCTGTTGACGGTTGACAAGACGGCTGCCCTGTCGGCCCCGGGGAAAGTCATCATCAGCCAGGCAATTGCGGGCAAGCTTTTTGGCTCCGCCGACCCCATCGGTCAAACGATCATGATAGCCGGCCGGCCAAATATGGTCTCGGCCGTTATGCCCGATGCCCCGGCCAACACCCACCTGAAAATGGAGGTTATCCTGCCGCTGGCTACCCTGGTGCAGATGGGTTATAACCTGGACAACTGGGGTGGTAACAATAATTACTTATACCTGCGGGTTAAACCTGGTACTGACCTCGCTTCCTTCAACGCCCGGCTTGCAGAATTCTCCAGGGAACGGTTGAAAGATGAGATTGCCACGGCAGAACCGATGAAGGACATCCATCTTTATTCAAACAAAACATTTGAACCGGACATCAACGGTGACGCCCGTTCGGTCAATATCCTTGCAGGCATTGCGCTGCTTGTACTGTTTATAGGGTCGGCCAATTACGTCAATCTTGCTACCGCCCGCCTGTCAGAAAAACGAAAGGAATCGGGGCTTCGCAAAGTGCTTGGCTCGTCGAGGGCTTCCCTTGTGCTGCTGTTCTTCCTGGAGTCGGTACTCATTAACC
>SDZZ01000190.1 GCA_004173255.1 Chitinophagaceae bacterium
ATTTATTGAGGCACAGCAAGGGAGGATCTGGTTCACCAGCGAAGTTGGTTCGGGAAGTACGTTCGGATTCATTTTACCAAACCACCGTTAGCTGGTCTGCGTACACCCCGGCCATTGGCTGCTAATACCGTTGCATAATGGTAAAGGGCACCCGGTAATACCTGTAACTAAATTTATCGTATGCGCTATCTAAATAAACATGCGTGTACCGTAGGCCTGGTAGGTTTTGCGGAAATCTTTCGGAACGCAGCCTTTCCTTTTTTTGAAAATCCTGTTGAAGTTGGATATGTTATTGAAGCCACAATCATAGGCTATTTCGGCAACGCTTTTGGAGGTGTCAATCAGTAGGCGGGTTGCGTTGCCTATGCGGATTTCGGTGAGGCTGTCAATAAAAGTATTTCCGGTTCGTTGCTTGAAAAACCGGCTGAATGATACCTCTGTCATGTTTATGAGGGCAGCAGCTTCTTTCAGTGTGATTTCTTTTTCAAAATTTTTGTTCACGTGTTCCATGATCATTTCGATCCGGCGGCCATTGTAATGGGAAATTTCCCCGCTCGCGGTACTGAATGATGCGTCTGACAACGTACTCATATCATTACTTACGGAAAGGTCATGAAGTATCGACATTAATTCCAGGATTGAATCGAATCCGTGATTCTGCCCCATCTGTAAAATTCGTCCGGAAACCCGCTCGGCTGTTTCCCGGCTGAATAAAATACCCCTGGATGATTTTTCCAGCATGCCGCGAAAAAAACTCAGCTGGTTCCGCCGCAAAAACCGTTCTTCAAAAAGGTCTTTATGGAATTGAATGGTCACCTCCGTGATGTCTTTGCTTTTGCACTTGTGGGTAAACCATCCATGTTCCAGGTTGCTTCCGACCAGCACCAGTTCCAGGTCTGAAATCTCGTCAATGTGATCACCCACCACCCGCCGGGCACCTGCGGCGTTAATGACCAGGTTCAGTTCAAACTCTTCATGATAATGCAACGGAAAATCGAAACCTGATTTTGTTCGTGTAAAGACCGTAAAACAATCTGCCTGGGTAAGGGGAATGATTTCTTTTAAAATATTCTTTTTAAGCATGGCTTCGGGATTGGGCTACTGAAAGTGTGAAGATAAAAATACCGATAAAAAAGCATCATTTTTCCGTTACTGCGTAAATATTAGTAGTTAGACAGTTCCGGGGGATAATCTGTGCCCTCGGGTTAAAAAATAACATAGAGTAGATAAAATAGTATCAGCATCATAGTTTCACATCGATCTATATTTGTAGCAGTGGATCGGCCCGCAGCAAGGCCTTCATCGCCGGCCTCATTTCGACATTTAATTTTTTTACAAACTGTTTTCCTTCTGTTTTCTCGGGATTATTGAATGGAAGGACCCTGGCGCAGGTGTTGAAGACCAGGAGAGATCCGCGCAATGCGGGGGTGTCAAAAACCTCGGGTGACAGAAGCAGATTGATGTGTTGGTTTTCCGCCGCAAAACGATAGTCAGACAAAAGCCATAAGATCAGATAATGCATTTACAAATTTTAGATATAGCCATCATTGTAAGTTATCTCGTAATGATGTTGCTGCTGGGATGGTTTCTCCGGAAAAAAGCCAGGGAAAGTAAAGAGAGCTACCTGATGGCGGGCAAGAAATTACCCTGGTATATGTTAGGCCTGAGTGATGCCTCGGATATGTTCGACATCAGTGGCACCATGTGGATGGTCTCCCTTTGTTTTGTGTATGGTTTAAAGAGTATCTGGATACCCTGGCTGTGGCCCGTGTTCAACCAGGTGTTTAATATGATGTTCCTGGCGAAATGGTTGCGCAGAAGCAACGCAAATACCGGGGCTGAATGGCTGGCCACCCGGTTCGGGATTTCCGGCCGTGGTGTAAAAGCTTCACACAATGTGGTCGTTGCATTCGCCCTGATTGGCTGTCTTGGATTTTTAGCTTATGGGTTCATCGGTCTCGGAAAATTTATCGAGATCCTGGTGCCGTGGTCGCTGGTGCAGCCACATCTGCCTTTTACGATCGCACCGGAGTATGCTGCCCATTTCTACGGAATTGTGTTTACCCTTTTTGCGATGTTCTATTCCATTCTCGGGGGTATGCACAGTATTGTGATCGGCGACTTTATAAAGTACATCATCATGACTATCGGCTGCCTGGCCATAGGTATCATTGCCTGGCAACACCTGCATTCCGGTGGCCAGGACCTTCGGGTTCCGAAAGGTTGGGATACCCCATTTTTTGGCTGGAAGCTGGATATAGACTGGACCGGCTATTTCGCTGCTGCTAATGAAAAAATCAGGAACGACGGGTATAGCCTGTTTGGCATTTTCTTCATGATGATGACGTTCAAGGGTATTTTTTCAAGTTTTGCCGGCCCGGCGCCGAACTATGATATGCAAAAGGTCTTAAGCACAAAGTCGCCGAAGGAAGCCTCAAAAATGACAGGTTTTGTATCCATTGTTTTACTGCCGATCCGCTACACCATGGTGATAGGTTTCACCATTCTTGCCTTGCTGTACTACAACCAGCTGGACTTATCCGATACCCGGGGAGGAACGGATTTTGAGCTGATATTACCTGCAGCCATGAACCAGTTTTTGCCGGTCGGCATCCTCGGTCTGGTCTTAACCGGTTTACTGGGCGCGTTCATGGGTACATTTTCAGGCACCCTGAATGCTGCGCAGGCCTATATTGTCAATGATATCTATCTCAAGTATGTGAATCCTGCCGCTTCCCGCAGGAAGATCATCAATATGAATTACCTCGTGGGCATAGTGGTGGTCTTCATTGGAATCTTCCTTGGTTTTTTTACAAAGGATGTTAACAGTATTTTACAATGGATAGTGTCCGGCCTGTATGGCGGTTATATCGCAGCCAATATGCTGAAATGGTACTGGTGGCGTTTTAATGCCAACGGATTTTTCTGGGGTATGCTCGTGGGAATCCTTGCAGCCCTTGTTTTCAGCCAGTTGATTGATTCTGCCGACCTGTTGTATTATTTCCCGCTGATGCTCGTTATTTCCCTGGCAGGCTGCCTGGCTGGCACTTACAGTGTACCCGCGACCGACACGGAGGTACTTAAAAGCTTTTACCGTACTGTCCGGCCATGGGGGTTCTGGAAACCTATACACCACCTTGTTGTAGCTGATAATCCTGGGTTCCAGGCCAACAAACGCTTCGGACTGGATATGTTTAATGTTGTGCTGGGTATTATCGCACAGTGTTGCCTCACCATTCTTCCCATGTATTTTATCCTTTGGATGAAACTTCCACTTCTTATTACCGTGCTGATACTCGGAGTGATTTCTTTCATCCTGAAAAAAACATGGTGGGACAAGCTGGAAGACTGATCGCTGGAACATTCCCGTATCAAAGATTTTTAATGTTATATAAATAACTAATGAGCAATAATTTTTACACCCGCCTCCAAAAGCTGGAGGATGCTTTTGATGAACTGACTGGTCTTAAAAACAGGCCACAGGAAATTTCCAATGGTGTGATCGAAAGATATGTCAACCCGGTTGTCACCGCCGGCCACGCGCCACTGGCGTGGAGATACGACCTCAACCCCCAGACAAACCCGTTTTTAATGGAAAGGATCGGGATTAATGCGACACTGAATGCAGGTGCCATTAAACTAAACGGGAAATTTTTGCTGGCATTAAGGGTGGAAGGAAATGACCGCAAATCCTTTTTCGCTATTGCGGAAAGCGACAATGGCATTGATGGCTTTAAGTTCTGGGATTACCCGGTCGAAATGCCCGAAACAGATAATCCGGATACAAACGTTTATGATATCAGGCTGGTACAACATGAAGACGGATGGATATATGGCTTGTTCTGTACGGAAAGGAAAGACCCTGCTGCTCCGGAAGGCGACCAGAGCGCTGCACTTGCGCAATGCGGGATTGCCCGCACACTGGATCTTAAATCCTGGCAGCGATTACCTGATCTTAAAACCAGGTCATCGCAGCAGCGAAATGTGGTGTTGCATCCCGAATTTATAAATGGCAGGTATGCATTTTATACCAGGCCGCAGGATAGCTTCATCGAGGCTGGCAAAGGGGGTGGGATTGCGATGGGTTTCTGCGAAACAATTGAGAATGCCATCATTGATGATGAAATCATTATCGATCCTAAAATTTACCATACCGTGTATGAATTGAAAAATGGCCAGGGTCCTGCACCCCTCAAGACGGCGCACGGATGGTTACATCTTGCACATGGTGTGCGGAACACCGCGGCCGGACTGCGTTACACGTTGTACATGTTCATGACCAGCCTTGATGACGTGACGAAAGTGATTTATAAACCAGCCGGGTATTTCATGGCTCCCGAGGGCGATGAGCGCGTTGGGGATGTGTCGAATGTACTGTTTTGTAACGGCTGGATTGCGGAAGAAGATGGGTCCGTGTTTATTTATTATGCTTCAGCTGATACCCGGATGCACGTTGCTACCACCACAGTGGAAAAGCTGCTCGACTATGTAATGAACACCCCGCCTGATGGTTTTCGATCGGCAACCTCTGTCAGCAATCTTTACCATCTCATCGATAAAAACAGGACGGCAAATCATATTGTTAAACAGGAAGTAGCGAAATCACTTGAGCAGTAATGGATAAAAAGCGTTTTTGCAGGGAGGTTTCGGACGAGTTGACCAACATCCTTCGTTACTGGATGGACTATACGCTGGATGAGGCGCACGGGGGATTCGTTGGCAGAATCGATCATGATGACGTAATTTTTCCGGATGCACCTAAAGGCCTTGTGCTGAACGCAAGGATACTCTGGTCTTTTTCCGCTGCGCACAACCTGCTGCAAAATAAAAGCTACCTGGCCATAGCCAAAAGGGCTTTTGATTATATAACCGGCCATTTTATTGACGCCGCATTTGATGGCGTCTACTGGACCGTGGATGCGAAAGGCTTTCCGCTGAATACAAAAAAACAGGTTTATGCCCAGGCCTTTGTAATCTATGCCAGCAGTGAATATTTCATTGCTTCAGGGGATGTAAAGGCGAGGGAACTCGCGGTCAGGCTTTACCAGCTTATCCAGAAGTACAGCTATGATCCCCAGCGGGGCGGATACTTCGAGGCATTTACCCGTGAATGGCTGCCAATAGGGGATGCGAGACTAAGTGATAAAGATGAAAACGAGGTGAAAACCATGAACACGCATCTTCATATCCTGGAAGCCTATTCCACCTTGTTCAAAGTTTGGCCGGATAAGGGTCTCGCCGGGCACATCAGGGAACTGCTGGGCAACTTCAGGCATCACATCGCAGACCCACAGACAGGTCATCTCCGGTTGTTTTTTTCGGAAGACTGGATAGCTAAAGGTAGCACGGTCTCTTTCGGTCATGATATAGAAGCCAGCTGGTTGTTGCAGGAAGCTGCGGAAACCCTGGAAGATGAAGTACTGATGGCTGAGTTTGCTGAACTGGCCGTGAAAATGGCTACCGCGGCGTCGCGGGGGCTGGATAATGACGGCGGCCTCTGGTATGAAACCATATCCCCTGGTAATACATTGGTTCCTGAAAAACACTGGTGGCCACAGGCCGAGGCAATGGTAGGTTTTGTAAATGCCTGGCAGGTCACCAGGGAAAATACCTGGCTCGCGAAAGCAATTCATTCCTGGGAGTTCATAAAAAAACAGATCATCGATTCCCGTTCAGGCGAATGGGTGTGGGGGATTGACAGCGATTGCAAGGTGATGTCTTCAGAAGATAAAGTGGGTATCTGGAAATGTCCGTATCATAATTCCAGGGCCTGCATTGAAATTATCAATCGTCTCGCAAACGCGTAACAATTGCTGCTGGATTTACAGGGATCTCAACTGATGCAATGGATTACCCTGCGAGCCCCGGTCTGTTGACTTTGCCGGTTTTGCAACGCCTGAAAAAACCTTATAAAACATGAATAAAATTTTGAGTGTTATCGTGCTTTCTCTCGCGCTCCAGGTGTCAGCGCAGGATAAACCTGCAGATAAACCTGCGGATAAACTCGCCACAAAACAAACAGTCCGTCTTTTTAATAATTTGAAAAAGCTGGTCACCAATGGTTACATGGTCGGGCACCAGGATGCGCTTGCTTATGGAGTCAACTGGAAGTACCAACCTGGCAGGAGCGATATCAAAGATGTAACCGGTGATTATCCGGCCGTGTATGGGTGGGAGTTGGGGCATCTGGAAAACGGTGCTGACAGAAATCTCGATAGTGTTCCGTTTGGAAAAATGAAGCAATACATCCGGCAAGCCTATGCACGGGGCGGTGTTATTACCATCAGCTGGCACGGCGACAACCCCATGACGGGTGAATCCGCCTGGCACCCTGCCAGGGGTACTGTTGAATCAATTCTCGAAGGGGGCGACAAACATACCGCTTTCATTAAGCAACTCGATAAAGTGGCGGATTTCTTTTTGAGTCTCCGGGGCACCTCGGGAGAATTAATCCCTGTCATCTTCCGGCCCTATCATGAACATACCGGCGGCTGGTTCTGGTGGGGGAACGCGACTACCAGTGACGGGAGTTATATAAAGCTGTTTCGGTTAACGGTGGACTACTTAAAAAATAAACGAAAAGTCCACAACCTGCTGTACGCCTATAATACAGGTACTGAATTTACTTCGGCTGAAACTTACCTGCAGCGTTATCCGGGTGATGATGTAATTGATCTGTTGACATTTGATTGTTACCAGGGTACAAAGCCCGGATCCGACAGCATTTACCGCAGGCAAATGGACCAGGCACTGACAATAGTGGAAGCAGTAGCCCTGCAAAAAGGAAAAATAGCGGCCGTTGGTGAAACGGGTAGTAACCAGGTTCCGGATGGAAAATGGTGGACCGAAACGCTGGCACCGGTCCTGGCTGGTCACCGCTTTTCATATGTCCTGTTCTGGAGAAATGCCGGATTGAAACGCAAGGAAAACCAGGTTGAATATTTTGTGCCTTTCAAGGGGCAGGTTTCCGAGGCAGATTTCCTGAAGTTCTATAAACTACCCAATACTTTCTTCCAGAAAGATGTCAGTTATCCCAGGATGTATAAGTAAAAGCTTCCCCCCCTTTTCCCCGTGCTGGTTGATCCGGATACGCCCGTTTCAGGACTTACTCATTCATCCATCAACTGCCGGTACACCGGTATCAATTCATCTGCAAGAATTGCATGATCCTCTACACTCGGGTGTCCGGAACAACCGCGTGGTGACATTTGATTGAAAAAATATACACGGGCAGGTCTTGCATCAGGGAAAAGTTTGTCCACTGCCATTTTTACAGCAGTTATGCAGTTTTGAAGGGTTATCCTTTTCGCACCACCCATCATCGGGCTGCTCAGCAACAGTATTTTTGCATCGGGATAGGTTGATTTTATTAATTGTGCAAACTGTATATAGGTATTGACGAATCGGGTGCTGTCAAAAGGTAAACGTTTTTGTTTACCATCGCCATCGCTGAGATCGTTTGTGCCGAGGGCAATACTGACAATGTCCGGGGAGTATTTTTTAAAGTCCCATTGATCATTGTCCCCCGCTGCTAACCGGAGTTTCTGGTAAACCATAGGGAGGGTCGGGCCATCGCTGTTCCAGTCCCGGTAAATGCCATAGCCGCTGACGCTGCTCATCAGGAAATTGGCGTTCAATGCCCTGGCGACCCGCGGCCCGTAAGCCATGTATGCATTATGCTGGTCGTGGTATTGCCCCGTACCGCATGGCACTTCCGAGGGGTCGGCAGCCGCCCCGCAGGTAATACTGTTGCCAATAAACTCTATCAATGGTGCAGCTGCTTTTTCTATTGCTGTAATATGGCTGGCCGTTATTTTATGGATAAACACTGGTCCTGTCTGTGCTTCCGTCGCTTTATAAATCCACACTTTGTGTACTCCGTTGCCACTGGCAAGGATGGTGACCGGCGACCGGGCGGTTCCTTCAATTCTGATCCGTTTCTGGTACACACCATCTATTTCATATTGCAGGTAATTGTGGCCGAGGGGGTCGGACACAGATGCGTAGATATGGCATTCCTTCCCGCTGAAAGTAAAACCAATGTGTGAAGCAGAACTGATCAGTTCCAGTCCGCCGCTTTCAGAAAAAGCGGTCCTTCCAAAAGCATGCATGGCTGACGCAGGTAAAATATCCCCGGCAGGGGAACCGGATTGGCCGCGCCCCGCACATCCTGTAAGCAGGATAACCAGGGGAATAAGTAACCGTATTAAATTCTTTCTCATTTTGTACCGTCTGTTTGATTATCCTTTAAATAGTACTGGCGTAACAATTGCCTGGCTTTTTTACCCGAAGGTTTTATTTCCTGCTCTTTCCATCCACCTGCTGAACCGGCTTTCTTTGTAAGCACGGAACAGGTTTCATTTTTATCGGACAGGGACCACGTAACCCAACTGACGCCATTGGTTTCGCACCAGTCGATCC
>SDZZ01000685.1 GCA_004173255.1 Chitinophagaceae bacterium
AACCGCAAACTTGCGCTGGTAGGGATATGCCCAGCCGAATCCATCTGCCACGGCTTCAGGGTCGAAGTATTTCCTGACCTCGGAAAATTCCAGCAGGTTCTCACCGGTAAAATAAACCCGGAGCCTGTTGACATGGAATTTTTTTGTGACTGCCGTCGGGATGGTGTATCCGAGGGTGAGGTTCTTCAACCGGAGATACCCGGCGTTGAGCATGTATTTCGTCTGTGGTATATCCAGACCGGTTCCGTAGTTATTGTCTGCCAGCCATGATTGAAGCACCGGGAAATAGGAATTTGTATTTGCGTCAGCAAGACCTGCATTGATGTAGGAAGATGAATGACGGTCACGATCCGCACCTGTTTCTGATGTACCCCGGTAGTAGTCGAGGTTCCATTCATAAATACCTGCGTAAGGCTGCTGGTAAGGACCCCAGAACAAATAGTGGTGGGGGTAAAAATCCTGTTTGATCACACCCTGCCAGAACATGGAGAGGTCAAATCCTTTCCAGTCAAAATCAAGGTTGAGCCCAACGCGGTACCTCGGGCTGCTGTTGCCGATCTTCTTAAGATCACCGGGCTCTGCGGCAGTATTTCCAAGTGTGATGGCACCATCCCCGTTCTGGTCAACATACCTTGGCCATCCATTTACGATTTCCAGCGCACCCCAGGGGATGATTGCAGACTCATCCAGTTTGGCGATCTCTTCCGCGGACTGGAAATACCCGTCATTAACGAGGCCCCAGATATCGCCCACATACTGGCCAACCCTGTAGTTGCCCAGCAGCCCCTGGTCATTTTTGTAACGCGTGATTTTGCTGCGTGAATCAGACATGATAATCCTTGCGCCAAAACCCAGCGGTGATGAGCCCACTGAAAAATGGTCCCGGTACGACAGGGTCATTTCAAATCCTTTTGTTTGCAGGTCCGCCACATTCTGTGTCGGAGGCGCAGTGCCGATTACACCGGGCAATTCAGCTACCGGACCCAGCATGCCGATGGTATACGGGTAAAATAATCAACGCCGAGATTGATTTTGTTGCGGAGGAAGCCAAGGTCTGCACCCACGTTGAATGTGCGGACCTTTTCCCAGGTATAGGTGTCCGGATCAACTGCGAGGGACGGTGCACCGGTGATGGTTGTGGGATAAGCACCGTTGATCAGGTAAGGCGACTTACCTGCCGGCAGGGTCTGGATGTACCCGAAATCATTCACGCTCTGGTTTCCAAGGTCACCATAGGATGCGCGGAATTTGATAGTTGGTATTTTGCTGGTAATTGCTTGCAGGAAAGGCTCTTCACTCGCCACCCAGGATGCTGATACGGACGGGAAGAAACCCCATCGTTTCTCACTCGGAAAACGGGATGACCCGTCCCTCCGGCCATTGGCTTCAATGATGTACCTGTTTTTATACTCATAATGCAATCGCCCGAAAACACTCCGGAGGGCATAGGTTGTGTAGTCGGCACTCACTGTGGCAGTACCGGTTGACAGCGACAGGTAGGGAAGGCTCGATGAAATAAGCACATCCCTTGCTGCCTGTTCATAGGACCATACATATTCTTCCTGGTTGTAACCAGCCAGTAAGGTGAACTCGTGATCCGCACCGAGTTTCCTGCGATAAGTGGCGAAGAGGTCATACACATCGTGTTTTACCTGGCCGTTGCGTATACTGACCGAACCGCTGCCACCTTCTTCACGGATATCATCCGGGCCATACCCGATTTTATACTTCTGGTAATTTGTATTGTATCGCCAGAGTTCACGTTTGAGACTCGCGCTCCCGGTAATCGT
>SDZZ01000686.1 GCA_004173255.1 Chitinophagaceae bacterium
CCATCAAACAGAAATCTCCCACTGAAATGAAGCTCGCCAATTTCAGGTGGCTCGAAGACCGTCGTCCCAAAACGAAGTATGAAATGTTTGAGTAACCGCCGGCATTCGACTGCGTAAAAACAACCTGCAGGCCGTAGCCTTTGTGAACAGCTCTGTTCAATGTTAGTCTTTCTCCCGATCCATCGAAGATGAATGCGCCGGATATATCAGGGCCTGTCGTTTTCTGCCGTTCTTTTCCCCGAGGTGAGGGCCAGCCAAACAAGTCCCGCAACGGCCGCCAGCAGCGATGCGCAGAGGATTGCAATTTTTGCACTGATCACCAGCTGGCTGTCGGTGAATGCAAGCAGGCTGATAAAGATGGACATGGTGAACCCGATACCGGCCAACATACCTGCCCCTGCAACATGTTTCCAGTTAACACCCGAGGGCAGCTGGCTCAGGCCGGTCAGCACAGCTATTGCGGAAAAGATAAGTATACCGAGGGGTTTACCCACTACCAGTCCGCCAATGATGCCCAGTCCCATGGGTGAAGACAATCCCTGTGCCCATCCCGTTTCCAGTATGATGCCCGTGTTTGCCAGTGCAAATACCGGAAGTATAATAAACGCAACCGGTTTGTGTAACCAGTGTTGTAGTTTATAGGACAATGAAAGTGAATCATCTTTATTGAACGGGATCACAAACGCCAGCAGTACGCCGGTGATGGTTGCATGCACACCCGAATGCAACATAAAGTACCACATGGCAGCGCCACCAAGCAGGTAGATCAGGAGGAACCTGACTTTCAGCCGTTGCAACAGGAAGAGGCCACCCCAAATAGCCAGCGAAATGGCCAGGTTATCCAGCACAAGGTCGGACGTATAAAAAATTGCGATCACCAGTATGGCGCCCAGGTCATCGATGACAGCAAGTGCGGTCAGGAATATTTTCAGCCCGGCCGGAACCCTTGACCCCAGCAGTGACAGGATTCCCAGCGCGAAGGCTATATCGGTAGCCATCGGTATCCCGGTACCATCGGTGGCTGCGCCGTCTTTGTTGATTAAATAGTAAACGCCTGCGGGAATGATCATCCCTCCTGCGGCGGCAAAAATCGGGAGCAGTGATTTACGCACCGTTGATAATTCACCCGCCAGCACTTCCCTTTTCAGTTCAAGCCCAACCAGCAGGAAAAAAATGGTCATCAACCCATCATTGATCCAGTACTCAACCGCTTCACCAAACACTGGCGCATGCCAGATGCCAAGGTAAGCATCACCAGCAGCGGAATTGGCTACCAGCAAGGATATGAGGGTGCACGCAATGAGCACAAACCCGCCTGCCTTTTCGCTGGAAAGGAATTCATTCAAAAGGCTGGTCAGGGGTTTTTTGGACATACACAACAAAAATAGGACTTGTTAAACACTGTTATTAAACGACTTTTGCATTTCATTTAGATTTTACCGGCCCGCTTTTTCGTTATGTTGCGGGTGCTACACGTTATTGGCTCCATAAACTGAAAAAAACAACAAATGAAAAAGTCGATTTTCGCACTGATGTTCGCCTGTATCGCTTTAGCAGGAACGGTTTCTGCTCAATCTTACAAAACCGGCCTCGGGGTGCGGCTCAGTCCTGCAAACGGTTACGTGAACAACGCCATAACGCTGAAACATTTTATCAATGAATCGAAAGCCGTGGAAGCCCTGGTTTCTTTCGGTGATCCGTTTTCACTTGGCGCATTATATGAAGTGCACAAACCTTTTGCAGCAGAAGGATTGCAGTGGTTCTATGGTGCCGGTGCCTATCTCGCCT
>SDZZ01000191.1 GCA_004173255.1 Chitinophagaceae bacterium
ATTGAATACGCACGGAACGTACTCGGACTGCAGCATGCCCATTCAACCGAAATGGATCCGCAGACACCTGAACCGGTGATCGACCTGATGGACGACCAGAAACAGGTAACCGCAAAAGGCGGCACCATGCGCCTGGGTGCCTATCCCTGCGATGTGCAGGAAGGGTCACTGGCCTTCGATATTTATGGGAAAAAACAAGTCAGCGAACGGCACCGCCACCGCTGGGAATTTAATAACAGATACCTGCAGCAGTTTGAGGAATCGGGTATGCGCGCGAGCGGCAAAAACCCGGGTACCGGCCTCGTGGAAATAGTAGAACTGCCCGGTCACCCGTTCTTTATCGGTGTGCAGTATCACCCCGAACTGAAAAGCACGGTGGAGAACCCCCAACCAATTTTTGTCCATTTTATCAAGGCGGCCAAAGCCCATTCAGAATCTATCAGTACCGTCAAATCGACTGTGCTGCAGGGAAGCATGGGATGATGCCCGGACCGGTAAAACGGATCGAACCCGCTGTCATTTGCCCAAACCGGGTTGCTGACAGCGGGTTTTTGTATTGATATAGCCTGAAACGCTTTACCATGGCCGATCGCGGCGGCCAGCGGTGTTTCGGTGCCATTCACCGAAAATAGCTGCCGGTAACCCCTTCCGTCAACTGACTGTAACCCTAAAAACCTATCTTTGCGGTCCTTAAAATTTCCACTTACATGAAGTTTGATCGTAATACCGTATTAGGTTTTGTAGTCCTGGGTTTGTTGTTCTTCGGTTACTTTTATTTCAATAACAAGGAACAGGCTGCCTACCTGAAGGAAAAGGAGCGGGTCGATTCCATCGCACTGGCCAACCAGCCCAAACCTGATACGCTTGCCTTCAAAAAAGATTCACTGCGCGCGGACTCCAGCAACCGGCAGATCCGCTCGGGTTATTTCCAGAGCGCCATCAACGGATCAGAACAACTGGTTTACCTGGAAAATGACCTCTTCCGGATCGCATTCACCACCAAGGGCGGCCAGCCAAAGTGGATTGAACTGAAGAAGTACAAGAATATGGACAGCGGTTTTGTGCGCCTGGCGAATACTGCACGCGATCGCATCAGTTACACTGTAAGTACGGGGGAGAATAAAACTGCCGAGTCGAGCGAGTTCAACTTTTCTAAGATCGATTCAATCAGTAATGCAGACGGGTCAAAAAGCATCAGCTTTACGCTTTCCTCCGGTGACTCTGCAGCGCCGGCTTCCATCATCCACCACTATACTATCCATCCGGGCGAATACATGGTTGATTTCGATATTGAACTGAATGGCGCCAACAAATTGCTGGGGCAGGGAGTAATGAACCTCAACTGGGCATACACTGCTTCACAGCAGGAGTCGGACATCGATTTCGAAAAGCAGAATACCCAGGTCGGTTATGTAACAGGTGGGGAATTCGATTACCATACCATTGCAAAAACGAGTGATGTTACGTTTGACAAACCGGTAAAATGGATTGGTGTGCGCCAGCGCTTTTTCAACAGCTTCCTGATTTCGAATGCAGAATTTTCCAGTGGTAAAATGAACTGGGTTATTCCGACCGATGACAAAAAAGTAGTGACGGAAGCAACCGCCAATATGAAACTGCAACTAAGCGGGGCGGCATCACAGAAGGTCGGCTTCAAAATATTTTATGGTCCGGCCGATTTCAACACACTTAAAAAATACGACTACAAACTCGACAAACTGATCAACCTTGGCCAGGGTATGTATGCGTTTGTGCGCCCGCTGAACCGGTACATCGTGTTGCCGGTGTGGGATTTCATCAAATCTTTTGTCGGCAATTTCGGGTGGGTTATTGCGTTCCTGACGCTGTTTATCCGCCTGGTTATTTCGCCGCTTTCTTATAAAAGTTACCTCAGCGGTGCAAAGATGAAGGCGCTGCGGCCGGAGATTGCAACCTTAAAAGCGAAACATGGCGACGACCAGCAGGCCATGAGTATGGACCAGATGAAACTGTTCCGTGAGGCCGGTGTAAACCCGCTCGGGGGCTGTATTCCGGCGCTCCTGCAGATCCCGATCTTCTTCGCGTTATATAGTTTCTTCAGTTCCAATCCCGACCTGCGCGGGGCCGATTTCCTGTGGGCAAAAGACCTTTCAGCGTTTGACAGTTTCATCACCTTTGGTGTGAACATCCCGCTGCTTGGAGGCCACCTCAGCCTGTTTACCATTACCGCTGTACTTACAAGCCTTGCCATTTCGATCTACAGCATGAGCATGCAGCCCGACCAGAACAACCCGGTACTGAAATACATGCCGTATATATTCCCGGTATTCCTGCTGTTCATTTTTAACAAGCTCCCGTCGGCCCTTACCTGGTATTACACGGTGTCTAATATCGTAACCCTGATCCTGCAGTTTGTAATCAACAACTACATCATTGACCACAACAAGATCCTGGCACAGATCGATGCCAACCGCAAAAAACCAAAGACGAAGAGCAAATGGCAGGAGCGGATGGAACAGATGCAGGAACAACAGAAGAAAATGAAAGAAATACAGCAGAAAGGCAAAAAATAAATGCTTTTTAGTTAATTTACTCATAAGAGATCCGGGTGTGAACGTCAGAACACCCGGATTTTTTTTAACAGCCATCTGCCTGCAACGCCGCAGGCGTGGCTACCGTCTTTAAAGCGAATAATAACCAAACATGAAAAAGTTCCTTTCAGTCGTTTTACCGGTCTCCTTGCTGCTGTCGTTTACGGCGGCCACGGCGCAGAAGAAACTGACCGAAGCGACCATTACGTACGATATCATTGTTAACACCAACAACCCCAACCCACAGGCCGCTGACCTGTTCGATGGTGCGGTCAGCATCATTTACCTGAAGGGTAATGCCAGCCGTTCGGAAATGCGCAGTACGCTGGGCACACAGTCGACCATTGTGGATGGTAAAACAGGTAACGTCACCATCCTGAAAGATTATGGGGAGCAGAAGTACCTGATCAGCATGACACCCGATAACTGGAAAGCATCCAATAAAAAATACGAGGGCATCGAGTTCAAATACGAAGAAGAATATAAAACCATTGCCGGATACAATTGCCAGAAGGCCGTGGGTACGCTTGCCGATGGAAGCACCTTTACGGTTTACTTTACCAGGGACCTGGTACCGGTAAACAAAGACTTCCAGTATCTCAATAAAAACCTGCCAGGGCTGGCCATGCAGTATGAAGCGACTATTGGTAAAAACAAGGTGACGTACACCGTGTCGACCGTCAATTTCAACCCCGTGCCTGCCGCCAAATTTGACCTGCCGAAATCAGGCTACCGGGTAATGACCTATGACGAAAGTAAAGGCGGTAATTAATCTGTTGGAAAAAGAGAGGACCCCCTGGCCGAAAGAGAGTGGCTTAGCCGCAGGACATCGCTGGCGCCAGTGACATCTTTACCGGTACCGACATCCCTTGCTGTGCAGGCACATAACCAATCAACCTCCAGGATGCTGGGGGCTTACGGAAATCAACAACTATTATCAGAAGGAGAAATGAAGCGTCGCGCCTTTCACCTGGTTTTGTGAACCAAGGTTCAGGGATACTTTCTTCCGGACCGGCAGCACATAGGTAGTGCGACCCTGCTGGAAAGTAAGGACGGTATTCAGGTTAATGTACTGGTCATTGGAAAAAGTACGCATCACCTGTGTGCCGCGGTATTTGTAACCCGAATTCAGCGAGAATGAACCGGGAGCTGCGGTAGTCGGATTTGTCAGCAATTTCTTACGTGGCTTCTCGCGACCAAGGTTCGCACTGCTGAATGCAGCGAAAGCACCAAGGGCAATGGCGGCCATTCCGAAAGACAGGACCATTTTCTTTGCAAAAGAGGCTGATATGTAAGTATTAAGTTTCAATCCGAGGCAAAATAACATTAAATAAATGATAAAATCAAACCGCTCATCCCAAACTTTAATATACCATTAACGCTCAACAGGGGCAAATGTTACAGCTACGGCAAAGTTTTTTAACCGAATTTTGCACAACTGGGGAAAACAATAAGGGACTATGTATTACGGATTTTAGATAACTTGTTGATAGTAACCGGAAACGACCGGTCTGCGCTTGCCTCGCCTCTGGATTTCATTTTTGTACCTTAAACCCGCAATGCATGAAAGACAATTCTTACCAGGAGGACCGGGAACAGATGAAAGAATTACTTCGCCAATACGAAGACCTCCGCACCGGGAGGAAACATGCTTTTATCGACGAAGATTCCTTTGAACGCATCATCAGCTATTTTGAAGAACGGGACGAAACAGGCAAGGCACTCGAAGCGGCCAACCTGGCTATTGAGCAATACCCATTTTCGTCGGGACTGCTGATCAGTAAAGCCGATACACTCATTGCAAACCGCCGTTACCGGGAAGCACTGGATGTGCTGGACCAGGCAGCGCTGTTCGACAGCAATGATATCAACCTGTACATTTTAAAAACAGATGCATTCCTGGCACTGGACAAACAGGACCGTGCCGTGGAGATTCTCAGTGAGGCACTCGACCGCTTTGAGGGGGAAGAGAAAATTGAGCTGTTGTTCGAACTGGCAGATGTATATGACGACTACGAGGAATTTGACAAGGTATTCGACTGCCTGAAAATGATCCTCGAACAGGATCCGGTAAACGAGGAAGCTTTATATAAAATCTGCTTCTGGACAGATTTCACCGGGCGTAATGAGGAGAGTATCCGCCTGCACATGCACATCATCGATGACTATCCTTACAGCGAACTGGCCTGGTTTAACCTGGCCGCAGCTTACCAGGGACTGAAGCTGTATGAAAAGGCCATCGACGCCTACCAGTATGCGATTGTGATCGAGGAAAAATTCGATTATGCCTACCGCAATATGGGGGATGCCTATATCCGCCTCCGCAAATACCGGGAAGCGATTGAGGCACTCGAAAAAGTGACCGAGCTCTCCAAACCAGAAGTAGTCATTTATGAGGCCATGGGTCATTGTTATGACAAACTCAAGAACTTTGCCCAGGCTCGGTTTTATTACCGCAAGGCATCGCACCTCAACCAGGAAGACAGCAAACTGATTTATAAGGTCGCCTGTACCTATTACAATGAAGGTAATTTTACCGCAGCAGTGAAGCAGCTTGACAATGCGCTGAAGATGCAGCGCCTTCAACCGGAATATAACCTGCTGATGGGGGAATGCAAACTGGAGCTTGGCCAGGTAAAGGATGCTGTCCAGTATTTCGGACAGGTGGTGCGTGCCCGTCCCCGAAGCAAGGGTGGGTGGGAAGCGCTGATCCGTTGCCTGATCCAGCATGACCTGCCCGGGGAAGCGCTGGAACAGTGCCATGCTGCCCTGCGGGCAACCGGCCAGAAGCCTTTGTTCCTGTATTACCTGGCAGCCGCCCTGCTCAAATCAGGAATGGTCAAGGAAGGGATCCTGCAGCTGGAAGCCGCACTCAGCGCGGCCCCGCGGCTGCTTAAGAAGTTTGTTGAACTGGATTCTTCCTGGTTGAGTAACAGGCAGGTGGTGGAAGTGATTGCACGTTATAAAAAGAAAGGTTCCTGAGAAATAACGTAATGGCTTTCTTTCCCATTTTCTAATCTTATTCTTTCCTATTTTTGCCCGCCGTTAAACAAGGGAACTGCTCCCGTTGTTGATGGCGGGAAACCTGTCAGCTCTGATAACTTAACAAACCAGCATGAACTTCAATTTATCCCAGATGCCCGATCGTTTTGCCAGGCCCCGTACTTCGGGACTCACCATGGTTATGGACAAGGGGCTTAGTATTAATGAAGCAAAGAACTTCCTCAGCGTCTCCTATCCACATATCGATATCATTAAACTGGGTTTCGGTACATCTTATGTAACCCCCGACCTGCGGGCAAAAATTGAACTCTACAAATCATATGACCTGCCGGTTTATTTCGGGGGTACACTCTTCGAAGCCTTCCTGATCCGCAACCAGTTTGAAGACTACATCAGCACCTGCCGTGATTTTGGTATCGACTACATGGAAGTGAGCGATGGATCCATTACCATTCCCCATGCAGAAAAATGCGGTTACATTGAAAAACTGACCAAATACGGAACCGTGCTGAGTGAGGTCGGCAGCAAGGATGCAGCGCATATCATACCTCCCTATAAATGGATCGAGCTGATGCGCGCTGAACTGGGTGCAGGTGCAGAGTATGTGATCGCAGAAGCGCGCGAAGCAGGTAATGTGGGTATTTACCGTGGATCGGGTGAAGTGCGGGAAGGCCTGGTACAGGAAATCCTGACCCAGATCCCTGCAGAAAAAATTCTCTGGGAAGCTCCGCAGAAAGCCCAGCAACTTTACTTCATTGAACTGATCGGCTGTAATGTGAACCTGGGAAATATTGCACCGACCGAAGTCATTGCCATGGAAGCTATGCGTGTAGGACTTCGTGGTGATACATTCGATCTTTACCTGGATAAAAAGCCGCTCTGATGCGTCTCTTCGGCCTCATTGGTTCACCGCTGACCCACTCGTTCTCGAAAAAATATTTCGCGGACAAGTTCAGCCGGGAAGCTATTCCTGACAGCCACTACGAATTATTCCCGCTGGCATCGATAGATGAGCTGCCGGCCCTGCTCGCCGCGCATCCATCGTTATGCGGATTAAACGTGACCATCCCCTATAAGGAACAGGTGCTGGCATTTGCCGATGATATGGATGAAACTGTACAGCAGGTGAAGGCCGCCAACTGCATCCGGATTACCAACGGGAAACTCTCCGCATTCAATACGGATGTAATCGGCTTTGAAAAATCACTGATGGATAAATGGAGCAACCACCATCAAAGGGCACTGGTGCTGGGTACCGGCGGGGCCAGTAAGGCGGTGCATTATGTACTGGAAAAACTTGGACTGCAGGTGCAGTCGGTGTCCCGCACACGTTCCGCTTCTTCCATCAGCTACGAAGACATCACGCCCGGAATAATGTACGACCATACATTGGTGGTTAATACAACCCCGCTCGGTACCTATCCGGCTGTAGATGGCCTGCCCCCGCTGCCATACGAGGCAGTCACTAAAGGGCATTATTTCTTTGACCTGGTTTATAATCCACCCGTCACCCGTTTCCTGGCCATGGCTGCCGAACGCGGCGCGGTAACCCGCAATGGGCACGATATGCTGGAAATACAGGCGGAAGAAAGCTGGAAGATCTGGAACCGCTGATACACCTGCCGGAACGGATGCTGCCCAAACAGTAATAATTGGACGAAAGATATTGATCAGCGCAGCTGTTTAGCCTCTTCCGGAAATGCGGCAATTTTTTTGATCCTGTAATCAAAACAAACCATACCGGTTTTTGCGGCTGCCACCATTTTCCTTTTTCCGTCCACTTCTTTTTCCAGCTTGTAGAAAATATCAAAGGAGACCTTACTCTGGTTGCCGATGGTGACGGAGATGACCACCGTTTCACCGTAAAATAATTCTGATTTAAATTCAATACCCGCATCGGCCATGATCAGTGCAACGCCGGCAAAGGACATTTCAGAATATCCGTACCCGGCGAGATAACGCATGCGCGCTTCATGGACCAGGCTGAGGATGGCATCATTACCGGCATGCCCACCATAGTTGATGTCTGTAATCCGAACTGGAATGCTGGTGGAAAAATGAAAAGCAGCTGGCAAATCGATCCTGATCCGGGACATATGTTTGTTTAAACATTAAAATTAAACAAACCCTGCTTATAACTGCGTAGCATTATTAAGGGATGCAACGATGTCGAGCACATCGAGCACATTGCCCTGGCCGACGGGGGAGCTGGCAAGTTCCTGTTGTAATTTCCTGATCTGGTTTTTGCATTGTTCGTCCTGGTCCTGGCCGGTTACGCAGCATACAAGCGGGCCCAGCTTCTTGGACATGCGGAGCAGGTCACCATCCGGCGTCATCAGCGTAACATAACGCTCGGCAATTTCGGGAGTATGGTCTTCGTATGCGTACAGCGGATTCTGGTATTCAGTATCCGTTTCCTGTACCCCTGCACTCCGTGTGCGGCGGGTATTATAAGAAGCCTGGGCAGCCCGGACCGTTTTGGCGGTGCCCGTCGCAACATCCTCCTGTTGCGGGCTTTCGGTTTCCGCAATACCGGCACCGGAAACTGCATCCTCTTTCACGATGCCGCTATCGGCTGCACCGGATGGAGGCACCGCAGCGGGTGTGACTGCAGTACCCGCGAGCGTTTCTGAAGTCGGTTTGTTGCTGAAAAAGTAAAATGCCGAGGTTGCAACGGCCGCGATCAACACAGCGGCAGCGGCATACCGTACAAACAGGGGAATAACGCGGGACCTGGAAGCCTCGTTAGGCACAACTGTTTTTTGCAACGGTTGTTCCACCCGCTGATCAAGCTCGGCCGCAATACGG
>SDZZ01000687.1 GCA_004173255.1 Chitinophagaceae bacterium
GATGGTGTTCGCATCAATGACCCCAACACCGGCCACTTCAATTCTTACATACCTATCACTCCGGCAGAGATCGAGCGTATTGAAATACTGAAAGGCGCTTCTTCTGCTATTTATGGTTCCGACGCCGTGGGTGGAGTGATCCAGGTGATTACTAAAACATTTGCTGCCAGCAATGGTACCAGTCGTTTATCGGCCAACGCACAGGCCGCAATGGGTGAGTACGGACTGCGCAATCTCAGTGCCGGGGCTTTTTACCAGGTAAAAAAAACGGCAGTCAGCGCAGGGTGGTTACATAATTCCACCGACGGCCAGATCCAGCGCGGGGCGCGGGGCTTTGTGGATGCCAATACAGTAAGCGCTTCCGTTTCCCATTTTGTAAACAAGGATTTGCAGGTCTCCCTAAGGGTCGCCTATGATAACCGTGATTTTGCCGCACAGAACTTTTATACCAGTTTTACCAGCGATACTGCCAGTGAAAAGGTGAGGGCGCTCTGGAGCCAGGCAAGGGTCACCTACACCGGATTGAAGTCCCACCGGCTGGTGTTTGATGCATCTTATAAAAACGTAAAGGACAAGTACATTTATTCTGCCCGGTCACTTCCCAATGAAAGTACCAGTGAAATGCTGCAGCTGAATGTGCGCGATGAATGGAAAATTGCAACCAACTCTTCCCTCGTCAGCGGTGCCCAGCTGCTGAATAAAAAAATAGTATCGAACGACCGGGGAGAACATACATTAAACCAGGCCGGTGTTTATTTATTGCTGAACCAGTCGTTGTTCAGCGGATTTACCATCAATCCGGCCGTAAGGCTGGAGTGGAATAAATTATCAGGGGCAGAGTTTATACCGCAGGTAAGTATGGCTTACCGGGTAAAAAAACTATTACTCCGTGCCGGTGCAGGTAAAACGATCCGTGATGCGGACTTCACTGAACGGTTCAATAATTACAACAAAGCGATAGTTACCAGTGGCCGGGTTGGAAACCCCGATCTTGCTGCCGAACGGTCGGTGAGTTATGAACTGGGGGCCGATTTTTTTGCGGGCAAGGTGCTCAAGGTGTCAGCAACCGGTTTCCGGCGCAACCACCGTAAACTGATCGACTACGTGATTACGCCTTATGCACAGATGCCCCGGAAGGATAACCTTACACCCGGTTCAGTGTATGCACTTGCTTCCAATATCAGCAGTGTAAATACCAGCGGGCTGGAACTGGATCTCTCATTCCAGCAGGAGTTGCCGGGCACCGCCGGCAAGCTGTCTGCCGGTGCAGGCTTTGTGTGGCTCGACAGCCAGTCGCCCGACAGCGTACTTTCTTTCTATGTATCGTCCCACGCACGTACTTTGTTTAACTTTTACGTCGAATACGCATTCCATCATTTAACAATAAGTGTCAATGGCCTTTATAAAACGAGGCTTACCCAGAAGGCCGACCCGATTCAGGCGAGCCTTAGCGCCAGCTACTTTGTATGGAACGGGAAGGTTGCCTATGCATTGTACCGCAAACGATTGAATTGTTTTGTTCAGGTCAATAATATTTCCAATCTTCAATACAGCGACTTACTGGGCGCGTTGATGCCCGGACGGTGGTTTTCTGCGGGCCTTGCATTCAATTTAGAGCGGTGATAACTTAATCCTGCTCAAGTTTTTAGCGGTTTTGGGTGTAAACAGGCCGTTAACTAAGTGCATATCCTTATTTTTCATTGATTTACAATTAAACAAACTTTTTTATTTTAATATTATTAAGTTTTTTTGTGTAACTTTTAATAGGACAATACCTTATCTAATC
>SDZZ01000688.1 GCA_004173255.1 Chitinophagaceae bacterium
TGCCATAGCTGAGTCAGCTCTGGGATGAAAACTCAGTCGCATCACAGGTCTTTATTATCCGCTGAAACATGCGAAGTGAAAAGAGCCTCACCGGTCATTGGTCAGCAGCTTGTCTATTTCTTTCAGGACGGCTCTTTGGTCCGAAGTGTAGTTTCCTGTTGCCTCCCCAACCACCCGCCCCGGGTGGCTATCGGGACCCCATAAATTTATGTGCTTTTATGCCGGTTTCTGCCGCGCAATACGATTAAGTATGTATATTGGACTATAAGCCACTGACACCAACTTATGAAATTTTATTCCGGGGCTTTGCCAGCCCTCCCCGTATCGCCTTCCACCGGGTTGAATACGGAATACATAACTGACCTGATCCGCTCCGGTACCCGCTTTCAGGGTATTGATGCCTGCGCGGATGAATGGTCATGGCATTTCTGCGATTCATTTGTTGGTCGAGGTGCAGTCCGCATTTTCCGCAAGTTCATGGCAACCGCTTTTCCAGCAGTTTGTTTTCCTTTTAGTCAAGCCTTTTCCGGCAATGATGCCGGTAGTTCCGGTACCGGGGAAAATACCCCCCTGTGCCCTGGAATATTAATGGCTATTTTGGAGAAACAATCCTGTGCAGAATTGCGGTTCTCTGCATCATAGGGGAGTGGCTTGTGGGTTTGAAAATGTGCATCTTCAAAAATTCGTTTTGTGGGTGAGGGGCACGAAGTGTGTCCGGCCATGGCTGCACGATTATTGTTTACTGACTGGTATTGGTTGTAAACATTAAACTGTCAAACATGAAAATGAAGTTATTTGTATTCGTTATAGGTTGTATGGTTGCGGTGTCTGATGCGGCTGCCTGTAGTTGTCGTCCCTTGGGAACCGTTGCCGAAGAATTCCAGAAATCAGATTATGTGATTAAAGGACGGGTTTTATCGGTCGATACCGTAACGATCACCGATGCTATCCGGTTGAAACGCGGATTGAGATTCTGGAAACCGAAGTTTGAGTATTCTACCCACCAGATGCTGATGGCGAAGCTGGTGGTTGAAAAGGGTTATAAGTCAGTCCGCCAGCTCGATGACACGGTTTATGTGTTTACTGGTATGCAGACCGCTGCCTGCGGTTATCCGTTTTCACCTGCGGGTAATACCGGCGAGGGTAGGGCGAGTGGTGAATACCTGGTTTATGGAATGAAAACGGATAAGACTGCTGCCAGTTATAGCGTGGGGGATTCAGGAAAGAAAAAAATTAAAGCTTCCAGTCATTTGGTGACCGGGTTGTGTATGGCAACGAAGCAGTCGAATAAGGAGGAGGAAGGACAGTTGGCTGCTATGGGGCAGACTGCTGGGAAGTGATGCGATATGTCAGTGGGAAATAATTAGCTTCTGGGTTATAAATTCAATGGAGAAGAAAACGAAAACTTGTTGGAGTTGGAGATTCACCGGGACTGATGCCAGGGTTGACATTTAACGACCCTATCCGAAGATTAAGAGTGTTGAATTTATTTAGCTCCCTCCGTTAACAAACTCCGTGGGAAATTGAAGCCGCAGGCTTTCTGTTTCATCGAGCATAGCACCTTGTTGAGGTCGGTGACCAGTGCCTGTAGTCCCATTTATCAGTTTGCGAACTGGATTCAAAGATGAAATCCCTGTTCTTTTTTTGTTTTTATACCGCGGCAGAAGTTTGCAGATTGTTTAGCATTAGGGTTTGAAAAGTATTGATCCCAGATGGGATCAGTCAAACCCGGTTATGAGACATAAAGAGGCTTCTGCCAACAATCTTAATGAAGGGAATGCCCTTG
>SDZZ01000689.1 GCA_004173255.1 Chitinophagaceae bacterium
AAGGTGTATAAAGAAGATCTGCACCGCTTGTTTTCGCTGATCCTCTTTTTTAAAGCGGAGAAACTATTAATCGTTGGTGACTTTACTCATAGTACCTCCAACCTGGAACTGGACCTGTTCCAGCGCTGGAGAAAGGATATGTCCGCGCTGAATATTGAACTGGTTAAAGGCAATCATGATATACTGAAGCAGCAATGGTACGACGATAGCAATATCAGTTGCACAGGACCGAAACACCAGGTGGGGAATTTCCTGTTTGTCCACGATGTAGCTGACTGCCCTGACCCTGTGCCACAATACATTTTTGGCGGGCACATTCACCCGGGCGTAAGGGTGCGGGGCATGGGTAAACAGAGTCTCGTATTTCCCTGCTTTCATTTCACTGACAGTTATTGCGTGTTGCCCGCCTTTGGCGGATTTACCGGCGTATCGGTTGTTTCGCCATCAGAGAGCGACAATGTTTTTGCCATCATCGAGAACGACCTGCTTCAGTTGCAATAGTGCCGGGAAAAACTGACCTTAAAAGATCCGTTAAGGGGCTTGTACCAAACCGCTGGTGAGTTGTTGTAATCAGGCTCGAATCGAAACATACGGCATTGGGCCACACACGAAATCAATAATCACAGCCGACAAAATCCATGCAGTCATTTCTACAAAATAAATCCAGGACATTGCAGGTTGCGTATGATCCGGTTTATGCCCATCCATTACCGGAAGGACACCGGTTTCCCATGCTCAAATACGAACTGATCCCCGGGCAATTGTTGTATGAAGGTCTGATCAGCGAAAAAGAAATACACCGGCCGGGTAGTTGCCCCGATGATATCATCCTTCTGACCCATACCAGCGACTACCTCCACCGGTTGAAAAACCAGGAGCTAAGCCCGCAGGAGCAGCGGCGTATCGGGTTTCCGCAGTCACCCGAACTGACTGCGCGTGAACTGGTCATCACCCAGGGAACGATCGATAATTGCCAACACGCTTATAACAATGGTATTGCCATGAATGTGGCGGGTGGCACGCATCATGCGTTTGCTGATCATGGCGAAGGCTTCTGCCTGTTAAATGACTTTGCCATTGCAGCCAATTACCTGCAGCAAACAAACAAAACGCAGCTGCTGGTGGTTGACCTCGATGTGCACCAGGGAAACGGCACTGCAAAGATTTTTGAAAATGACCCCTCGGTTTTCACCTTCAGTATGCATGGTGGCCATAACTATCCGTTTCACAAAGAGCGGAGTGACCTGGACCTGCCGCTGGCAGATGGTTGCACTGATGACGCCTACCTCGGCCTGCTGATGGATACGTTGCCGGCGCTGGTCAGCAGGCTGAAACCTTCACTTGTATTTTACCTGAGTGGCGTTGATATTTTATTGACCGATAAATTCGGCAAGCTGAAGGTGTCAATGGAGGGCTGCAGGCAACGCGATGAATTTGTTTTCCGCACACTATTTAATGCCGGTTTGCCCTGCGTGGTTTCGATGGGTGGCGGGTACTCGCCCGATGTGCGAACCATTGTGGAAGCGCATTGCAACACGTTCAGGGCTGCGAAAGAAATTTATGGGGTGTAGGAACGGGATAATGGCCACAGCCTCGCGTGAATTACACTTTCGGCGGGCATGACGGTGCATTTACCTGGGAACAACAATCCCGATAATAAGTACGAACGCTACTTCCTCTTCAACTGGTTATAGTCAAGAAAATAAATAAACCGCACGGTAGCCTCGTTACCGTATTTCAGATCGAGCGAATGGCCGAAGTTGGCCAGGTACCTTTTATACTGG
>SDZZ01000001.1 GCA_004173255.1 Chitinophagaceae bacterium
ATTGACCGGTTCAACCGCATCACGGGCAGGTTTGATAAACATTATACCGAGGCCGATGGATTACAGAATAATTCGATCCTTTGCCTGCTGACCGATTCACAGGGTCGCATCTGGATCACGACACGGCTTGGTGGCCTGCACCGCCTCGACACCAATGACCGCATCACCGCATTCCAGCTTCCTTTTGGCCTTGGCCAGTCGAACCTGATCTCGTTGTTTGAAGATTCAAAAAAAGTCCTGTGGATAGGGACCCGTAATGCCGGTCTTATCCGGATTGACACGGACGATCAGGTACTGCACTACCACACTGCCGAGGGCCTGATGGCTGATATTGTTTACAGTTTTTTTGAGGACAGGCAAAACCAGTTGTGGCTGGGGACCGACAAGGGACTGGTGGCCATGTCGCCCGGCAGGTTCCGTTTATTTACCACTGATTCGGGTCTGCGTTTTAATGAAACTTACCGGATCCTGGAAGACGAGGAGGGTTACCTGTGGATGAGCGGCAATATCGGCATCCAGCGCATATTGCTGAATGACCTGATGAATGCAAAAAATTATGGTGGCGCAGATACGCGTGTGCGTGCCCGTCTGTTTAATACCAATGATGGCATGCCCAATTCGGAAACGAATGGCGGGTTTTATCCGGCCGGATGGAAAATGAAAGATGGCACAATGTGGTTTCCCACCTCAGCGGGTATGGCCGTAGTGAACGAACGGATGATTTCTGAAGAATCCAATGAACTGGATATCCATATCCAGTCGCTCCGTTATGCTGACCAGGAATTTTTCCAGGGCCAGTCGATCCGCATTCCACCTGGTGTATCCAACTTCGAGATCAGGTATACCAGTATTGATTTTGCCAAAGCATCAGACATCCGTTTTTATTACCGGCTGAAGGGGTTCAATGAAGAATGGACGGCTGCCGGTAACCGGCATATTGCTTACTTCTCGGTACTGGAACCGGGCAATTATGTGTTTGAAGTAAGGGCCGAACGATATGGTTATTTTTCGCCAACCGCGGTGATGAACTTTACGGTGCGGCCTTATTTTTACCAGACCACCTGGTTCAGGGCCATGGTGGCCGTGTTACTGGCCCTGGGCATCATAGGCGTTGTTGCCTGGCTGCGTCTTTCGGCAAAAAGGAAAATTGAACAACAGCAACGTATCACCATGGCGCAGATCCACGGGCAGGAAAAGGAACGGCAGTTTATCAGCGCCGAACTGCACGACAGCGTGAACCAGCAACTGACTACTGCAAAGTTGTTCCTTGACTTCGCAAAATCAAATGAGGCCATGAGTCTGGAGCTGATGGCTAAAAGTGAAAAGGTGATCCAGTCGGTGATCAATAATATACGCACGCTCTGCAACTCCCTCACTCCCCCGAGCCTGAAAGATATCGGACTGAAGGAAGCACTGGAAGACCTGGTGCATTCCTATGTATCGGTTGGTCGGTTCAGGGTAAACTGGAATTTCCAGATGGATCCTGCCGAACTTACGGAAGAACTGAAGTTTACCCTCTTCCGTATTACACAGGAACAGATGCAGAACGTAGTGCGCCACTCCACCTGCAAAAATGTATGGCTTGAATTTCTTTCATCTCCCACCCAGTTGCTGGTGAACATCCGCGATGATGGCCAGGGGTTTGATCCAAAAACACAACGGTTTGGACTTGGATTTGAAAACATCAAAAACCGCCTGTTGCTTTACAATGGCAAGCTCGAGCTAAAAACCGCGCCTGGTAAGGGTTGTGCATTGATGATCACAATCCCGCTCAGGAAGGTGACGCCGCTGCATCCTCCAGACCCTGTACGTCCAGTTTGACCATCTGCATCATTGCCTTCATAACGCGCGCGGCTTTCGCCTTGTCTTTATCGCCAAGTAGCCGGGGCAGTGCCCGCGGCACCACCTGCCAGGTCACACCGAATTTATCGGTCAGCCATCCACACTGCATGTACTTGCCACCATCGCCCAGTTTTTCCCAGTAATAGTCCACTTCCTGCTGGTCGGTGCAGTCGATCGATAAAGAGAAGGCAGGGTTGAGCTGGTAATGCGGTCCGCCGTTGATCACGGACAACTGCATATCCTCCAGTTCGAACGACGCTACCAGCAATTGTCCCTTGGGTCCGGGACCGGAGTCACCGTACCGGCTGGAGCTGAGCAGCTTTGAGTTCCTGAAAATGGAGAAATAATAGTTCATGGCCTCTTCCGCCTGGTTGTCGAACCAGATAAAGGGGGTTATTTTTTTCATACGATGCGTTTTTGTTTGCTAAAAGTAGGTGGAATGGATTTGGTGGAGGGAGTTGTTTGCGACAAATAAGGGGTTGTTTGGGAGATTTTTTTTTGCGGCAATCAAACGATAAAGGGTTTGCCATGGCTATACCGGCAAAGGCCCGGATATTTCGTTGGAGCTGATAGTGAACTATGGCCTATGCCGCTAGTGCCAGGCAATTCCCTTTACCGTTTGATTGGAGTCTGTGGGTTGAACTTTCCAGGCACTCCCCGATAGTTGCAAACATCTACCTTACTCCGTTCCGCCCACGCTGTCCCTGTTAGCGTCAACAAAAATCGCTCGTATTTTTTTCGGTTGGTTAAGTATCGCTTCGCGATGATTTGGTCAGGTTAAGACCGGGTTAAGATCAGCGGCAGGGACTTCGCTTTCGCTGGTTTGGGGCTGGCCGAGGGCGGCAGTGGCGGCTTCCAGCGCGTGTCGGGCCTGCAGCATATGCCGTTCGGTGTGGTACACAACGAAACGCAGCGTGTCGCCCATACGTAAACGGATGAAGTGCGTCAGGGAGATCGCCGTTTTTGTTTTGGTGATATCCTTACGGAGGGAATCGATAAGAAGTGATTTCAGTTTTTCCTGTTGTTTGATAAAACGGTTAAGCGTGATGTAAGTAAGGTGCGGATTGGACGGATCCATTTTTCGCATGGTTTTAATCTTTTTGATGGATCCCTTTTTCACCCTGATCAGGTTGACAAAATAATCACCAAACAGTCCCGAGCTGAATGTGCAGTCCGACTTTGGTTGCGCCTTCGCCAGTTGCCGCTCAATCTCTGGCAGGTAAAAATTACCATACAGGTTAAGGTGCTCAATACTCTCCAGCATGCTCCAGGTGCCGGCGTTGGGTTTATAGTTCAGCGTATCGATATCCAGGTCCAGGAAACGCGTTACCTGGTCGATCGCCTGGTCTGTCAATACAACTAGTTCATCTATCAGTAACTGATTTTTGATTTTCATAATTTAGTTCTTTTCACAAAGATGTTTAACCGTTTTTACCTGCACCTTGATCCATGTCAAGGATTCCGGACGCGGCTGAGTGTTTCCGGTGTCATGCGAAGATACGAAGCGATATATTTTAACGGGATTTCCTGGAAAAGGTTCGGGCTGCGGTTGAGTACGCGTTGAAGCCGCTCGGCAGGCGAAACGGTGAGGAGATCGCGTTCGCGGTCGATCTGCTGTACAAGTACCATTTCGAGGAAACGGGCGTAAGACAACGGCTGGTGGCGCACCAGCAACTCAATCCGTTCCTTCGGTAGCCGTTTGTAAGTTGTTTTCCTGACCGCCTCAATATAAAATTCGGATGGCCTGCCATTGATAAAAGAAGAGAGCGAGTTGACGATGGAGCCGGCATATCCGAAACGAATGGTCTGCTCCTCCAATTCCGTCAGCAGGAAAACGCGCACCGCTCCCGACAACAACAGGTAGAGATGGTTCTCAATTTGGCCTTCGGTGAGCAGCATTACGCCGCGATCAACTGTAAGGATTTCATCCACTTCCTCAAACTCCTGCTGCAGCAGCGTGGCAAAAGCGGTATTTCCTGATTCTGTTGCGGGCAATGATCAATCTTTGAACACGGAAGGTATCAAAATTTACCTACCCTTCGTTTCGCCAGTTTTTCGCATCTTTTGCTTCCTTGTCACTGGGGGCGGACTGGTCATTTTCTGTTTTACCCTCACCTTCCGCTTGTTTGGCGGGTTTGTCCCCCGAGGCTTGTTTTTCCGCCTCTATGGCGTTGCGGCCATTACGGATCGACTCCCTCGTTTCATCGCTCGTTTTCGATGACGGCTCGGTTTTATCCTGCTTTTCCATAACACTGGTTTTTGTGATTAAAAAAGGCTGCTTCCTGGGTTTAGGAAACAGCCTGAGAGTAAATTGCCTTTTAAGCTTTAACTTTTTGGAGGTGTTTTCCTCGTAGTGTCTTTTGGATAGCGGTGTTTGGCTGTATCCCCTTTTCGTTTACCTGGTACCGTATCGGCCTGCTCGTAAACGGACTGGGTAGAACGCTGCGTTGCATTTGACTCTTTCGCCTGGAATGCAGAAGCTGCAAGCACCGTAACACCGATTCCCGCGATTAACATTATTTTTTTCATAAAAGTGATATTTAGTCGTTGAATAATACATCACTCAAAGAACAAAAACGCTGCCAAGTGCGGGTGTTGCAGAGTGGGCCTATTTCCCGGCCTTAATCCGCGCCCCGATATCGTCCCAATTATACAGCTGGAAAGTACGGTCATCGCTCATTGCCACAAACATTCCCCGCGGAAATCCGGGAAGGGGAACATTGGTAACATCACTTCCATCGCTTTGGCGGGTGGAAACGGGCACAATGGCAATACGATCATGCTGGTGCGGATTGGAAGACTCCCCTTCCCTTCTGTATACATTGAATGTGTTGGCCGACTGGTCGGACACCAGGATGTAGCCCTGCCCGGCGGTAGTTTTGTAAACGGAAATGCCCTCGTTGTCTTCCCGGAACTGGCCCTGGCCGAAAACTGCCAGTTCTTCGTTTCCTTTAGCCGGATCAGCAAAATATTTACGAATACCGAACTGTTCGTCCGAATAGTACACATACCCCAGTTCGTTATCTACTGCAATGGATTCAATCTCTTTCTTACCACTGTATTTCCCAAACTTCCTCACCAGCTGCATCACCGGTTTGCCGTTTTCATCCGCCAGCCTGTACTGCCATAGATAACCGTCTGCCGGGCCTGATTTCCTGCCGACAATCAGGTAAATGGAGTGGTCGGCCGGATGGGTATATACAGCAACGCCCATGGGTTGCCTGTCAGCTTCACCCTCAAAAACCGGTAATCCGCCCCCATCCACTTCGATGAGTTGTGGCAGGGTGTAAAACCGGAGACTGTTACTGCCGCGCTCGGTACAGATGGCAAGATCCAGCACTTCGGCACCCAGCCTGAAGCCATATGCCACATCCACGTTGTTGGGTCGCTGCAACCCGACAACCTTATTCACCACTTTTCCCTGCAGGTTGTACGCATACAAGCCGCCGCCGGTTTCTTTATCGGTGCCGATAATGAGGCTTTGTGAAGGATCGGCACGGTTTATCCAGATCGCAGGGTCATCTGTATCGAATGCGGTCTGCTCCGTCACCACTACCGGTTTCACCGCATCTGGTGCAATACCGGCCCGTTGGGGTGGCCTGCATCCTGTTACAAAAAGAATGGCAACGATGATTAAACGCATGGGTGCTGATTTAAAAGGATGTGCCGGTAACAGCTCCTGGCATTCACCGGCACATTAATCCAGGTTATTTACTCAGGTCGAACTTTACGCCAAGGTTAAACTTCGGACCATAGTATTCGGTTTGTGCAGTATAGCCTTTTGTTCCCTGGTAATACCGCAGCGGCTGGTTGGTGAGGTTATTTGCTTCCGCAAACACGCGCCATTTTTTTGTAAAGGCATAAGATGCGTTGGCGTCAAGGAAAAACTGATGGCTGTAATAACGGTCATTGAAACTGTCGGCACCATAGCCTGCATCATCACTGTCATCTACGTATGATGAGGTGTAGTTGCCCGACAGACGTACAGTCAGTTTTGGATTTTCATAACTCAATGAGGCATTCCAGATGTTTGGTGCTGCGCCGGGCAACTTGACGTTGCTACGGGTCAGGTCGCCCGACTCCGGATCAAAAATATTGCTGGCTTTGGAATGTGTGTAGGTGTAGTTGAGGTAGACGCCAAATCCTTTCCAGAATCCTGGCAGGAAGTCAAGCTGGCGCTGGATGGCCACTTCAACACCATAAACCGTAGCGCCATCACCGTTCCGACGCTGGATGAAATCATAGCGCTCGCCAGCCAGGATCGGATTATCAATGGTGGGGTAAGCTGCTGCAAATTTTTCTGATGTAAAATTCGGGTCGATATAAGTGAAGAAGAACTTATCGAGTTTTTTATAAAACACCCCGCCGGATATAAGGCCGACAGACTTGAAATATTTTTCAGCCATCAGGTCCAGGTTCGAAGATTTTACCGGCTCCAGCGCCGGGTTACCCGCGGTGATTTCATTGTCACCTGGCTTAATATTGAAGTACGGCACCAGGTCAAAATATTTCGGCCGGGCGAGGCTGTTGGTCCATGCTGCCTTGAGTACGAAACTATTGCTGAATTTATACTTCAGGTTCAGGTTCGGCAGTACATCGGTGTAATCATTTTTCAGGTTGGCCGTGCCCTTGAACACTTCATCATCTTCTACAATATTACCCGTGTAGTCCAATGCGGTGTGTTCCACACGTACGCCGATATTCATGGAAAGCTTTTCCGTAAAATCCTGTTTCAGGCTGATAAAACCCGCGCTGATGGTCTCTTTCGCGCTGTAGTTGCCGGCAAGGTATTCACCGGGTGCATCCGACTGATCGTACAGCGCACTGTTTGTCAGGTTGAGGTTGCCCAGGTATTTCGGATCGATGAATTGTCCGGCCATATATTTCCTGCCCGGATAAAAAGAGCTGCTGGTTTTATCGATCAGCGGAAGGGTGGCAATATTATCAATTTCGTTCAATGGTTCGTATTCAAAGAAACTGTTGTTCCGTTCTTTCGTTTTGCTGCGCAGTCGTGCCCCAATTTTAAGGAAGCCGGGCTGACCCTGCACCAGTGAAGCAGGGATTTCCGCGTTGAGTTTAAAGTTGAAATCGCGTTCAAACTGGTCCTGGAACTGTTCGGTGAGTTCGGCCAGCCGGGTGTAGTCCGGCAATGCGATATTATCCGTCAGTACCGGAAATTCTGTATCGCTGATATCCTGGTTCACCGTGATGTTTCTCAGGCTCATCGCGATATATCGTTCATTCGGCCGTTTCTCGGAAGCTTTGGCATACTGGGCACTCCAGTTCACCCGCACACGACCGAAAAGGTGGTCCCCTTTCAGCGCCAGGTTGCGTACGCGCTGGTCTTCCAGCCGACGGCCTTCATTGCGGCCATTGTCGGCACCGCCTTTGGTCTGGCGTAATACCTCGCCATTGGTATATCCAGTGATATTGCCATTGCCATCGTAGATCAGGTCATCAGCATAGTCATCTTCATCCCCACGGTAACGATGACGCAGGCGAAAACGGTTCTCCTTGTCGTCCCTCCAGTTGTAGTTGCCATTGAGTGTGATGGTGTTCAGCGGATTGATTTTATAGTCGAGGCTGAGCCCGAGGCTACGCCGGATGCGGAGTTCATCGTATACACGAACGTCATGGTCGCTGACAAATGTTTTACCATTTTCATCCCTGCTCCACACGGCCTCTACGTTGTCCGAACCGAACTTGTTCCGGTTGTATGAACCGCTTACCACGAATCCCAGTTTATTCTTTGCAAAACGGTTCCCCACCACCAGGTTGGCAGTTCCCATAAAACCGTTATCACGGATCGGGTTGTAGCCTCCGGCCAGTGTACCTGATACGCGAAGGCCGTTGGGGGCAGAACGCGAGACCAGGTTAACTGAACCTCCGATGGCATCTGCGTCCATGTCGGCGGTAAGCGTTTTATTTACCTCTACGGTCTGGATCATATCAGAAGGGATCAGGTCAAGTTGCACCCGTCGGTTGTCACCTTCAGCGGAAGGGATCCTTTCGCCATTGAATGTAACCGAGTTGAACTCGGGACCCATACCTCGAACGATAATGTTTCGTGCTTCGCCCTGGTCGTTCTGCATGGTGATGCCGGGTACCCGTTTGATTGCGTCGCCGATGTTGGCATCGGGGAAACGGCCCATCTGGTCGGCACTGATGATATTGGTAATATTATCGCTGTTCTTCTGCTGGTTCAGCGCCCTTGCCTGTCCTTTGAGGCGGTCGCCCAATATTACCACACCTTCCGATGTAGTGTACGAGCCGGTAAGCGATTCTGTCAGCTCGTTGTTGCCGACCGATACGGTAATGTCTTTTGTAATGGTAGAATAACCGATGTAGGAAATGGTCAGTTTATAAAGACCTCGTTTGATACCCGTAATCACCAATTCGCCGGTCTGTCCGGTAACTCCTCCAAAACTACCCGGATTGATTGAAACCGAAGCACCCGGCAGGTTGAGGTTGTCATTGTCTTTTACTTTTATGGTAACAGTGCTGGTCTGGCCCATTGCAGGAATTGCCATCAGGAACAAGATCGCCGCGAAGACCGGTGGGAAGAGGTTCTTCATAAACAGTTTTAATTTGGCGCGAAAGTATCCGGGGTATGTTAAGCCATTGTTACCCCAATGTGAGCAAAACGTTACGGCTGCGAAGGCGGGGGCATGAAGTTTGCAAATTACCTGTATGGACAAACAGCAGTCGGACAATGGATACATAGAAGTTCATGGCGCAAGGGAACACAACCTGAAAAATGTTTCTGTGAAAATCCCCAGGAATGCACTGGTTGTTTTCACTGGTGTTTCCGGGTCGGGCAAATCGTCACTTGCATTCGGCACGTTGTACGCGGAGGCCCAGCGACGCTATCTCGAATCGGTATCACCCTATGCAAGAAGATTGTTTAACCAGATGTCGGTGCCGGAAGTGGATAGCATTGCCGGACTACCTCCGGCCATCGCGTTGCAGCAGCAGCGCGGTTCGGGTACTACCCGTTCATCGGTAGGAAGTGTTACCACCTTGTCGAACCTGCTGCGCATGTTGTATTCAAGGGCGGGCGACTATCCCAAAGGCCAATCCATTATTTATGCTGAAGCATTTTCACCAAATACGCCCGAAGGCGCCTGCGGTAATTGCCACGGGCTTGGAAGGGTGTATGAAGTAACAGAGGAATCGATGGTTCCTGACCCGGGGCTCACTATCCGTGACCGCGCGGTTGCTGCCTGGCCTGTTGCGTGGCAGGGACAGAACCTGCGGGACATACTGACCACCATGGGTATCGATATTGATGTGCCGTGGCAACAGTTGCCCAAAAAAACGCGTGACTGGATCCTGTTTACCGATGAACAGCCCGTGGTACCGGTGTATCCGGGTTTTGGATTGAAAGAAGTGAAAGAGGCTATCCGTTCAAAAATGACACCCGGATACAAAGGCACCTTTACCGGCGCAAGGAAATATGTGTTACACACATTTGCCACTACGCAGAGTGCACTGATGAAACGAAGGGTTTCACAATATATGATCAGTGCCGTGTGCCCGGTGTGTCATGGTAAGAGGTTAAAGAAAGAATCATTGTCGGTCCGTTTTGCAGGATATGATATAGCCGATATTTCCCGGATCCCGTTAAAAAAACTCGCTGCCGTGTTCGCGCCCTTCGCATCGGCAACCTACCTGCAGGATGCCACCGATAAAGAGCATCCCGAAAAAGAAGTGGTGCGTTCGCGTATTGCGCAGGACCTGACCGGCAGGCTGCAGCTCCTGCTGCAGCTGGGTCTCGGATATCTCACGCTCGAACGCAGTACGCCCACCCTTTCGCCGGGTGAATTGCAACGGCTGCGACTGGCCACGCAAATCCATTCCAATCTTTTCGGGGTAGTGTATGTGCTGGACGAACCATCTGCCGGCCTGCACCCCGCCGATACCCAGGCATTGCTCAACGCGCTTGACCTGCTGAAGTCGGCCGGCAATTCCATATTTGTAGTGGAACATGAACTCGATGTGATTCGCCGGGCGGACTGGATAGTGGATGTTGGCCCCGCTGCGGGACAGCAGGGCGGCGAAATACTTTATAGCGGGAAGCCTGACGGTCTTGCGAAAATTGCTGCATCACAAACAGCAAAGTACCTCTTTAACGATCGTCCATTCAAAGGCCATCCTTCCAGGCCACCAAGCGGCCATCTTGTACTGGAAGGTATTACCAGGAATAACCTGCAGGGGATTAACCTCAAAATACCTCTTGGCGTTTTTACCAGCGTAACCGGGGTATCCGGATCAGGGAAATCAAGTCTAATCAGCCAGGCGCTGGTTGAACTGCTCTCGACGCACCTGGGTCATGAACCTGCCGCCGAAGAACAGGAACCCGGATTGATGGATGACACGACTGAAATCATTACCGGCGGTCGTATTGCAGCCGGCATGGAACAGGTCAAACGACTGGTGGTGGTTGACCAGAAACCAATCGGCCGTACCCCGCGCTCCAACCTTGCAACCTACACCGGATTGTTCGATCATGTGCGCAAACTTTTCGCTGAAACAAAAATGGCGAAGTCAAGGAAGTACGATGCAGGGCGCTTCTCATTCAATGTGGTTAAAGGCCGTTGTGAAAACTGCCAGGGCGAGGGCTTTGTGATGGTCGAGTTGCTGTTCCTGCCCAGCGTATATGCACCATGTCCTGTCTGCAAGGGTACGCGTTACAATGAAAAGACACTCGAAGTCAGGTACCGCGACAAAAATATAGCCGAGGTACTTGATATGACGGTCGATACTGCATACCGTTTTTTTGACGAGGAAACGGCTGTAGCCCGTCCCCTGTCGGTGTTGCATGAGGTTGGACTTGGATATCTGCGCCTTGGCCAGTCGGCAACCGAACTTTCCGGTGGCGAGGCACAACGGATTAAACTGGCAAGCGAGTTGCAGCGTGTACAGAAAGGCGACTCAGTATATATCCTTGACGAACCCACCACCGGCCTTCATCCTGCCGATGTGGAAAAACTGATGACACAACTTGATGGATTAGTGGCTGCAGGTAATACGGTCATTGCGGTGGAACATGACATGCGGGTGATTGCAGGCAGTGATCATGTAATCGATATTGGTCCGGGTGCCGGTGATGAAGGAGGAAAAGTTGTTGGTGCAGGTACGCCGCACCACATAGCAGGATTGAAAACCAGCCGCACCGCTGCTTTCCTGGAGAGATTCCTGGCAGGCGGCTGAACCGTTCACTCCAGCCCGATCGTTTTTTCCGTGAGGAATTTCCAGTAACGTTTCGGCATGTGCCGGAGATGCAGTTTTGTATTTTTCCGTTCCTTGATATTGACATGGGTGAAATAATGCCCCCACATCCGCTGGAAAGCTTTTTCCGTTTCATTCAACGCCACTTCTGCTACATCACCCGCATCTTCACTGATGGTTACCGATTCCACTTTTTGCAGGTCATGATATAAACCATACTTGCGGCGCTGGTCGAAGATCATCCATCGCTGGTCCGCATACCGCGACTGGAAATGTTTCCTGAGCAGCGGCAATACATTAAAGTCAGGATCAATCTCGGCAAAATACAACCCATCCTCCGACAAACGGAAACGGATAAATGCTTCCATCCTGTGTTTTTCACGGTGCACCTTACGTGCCATATCTGTCAGGTACTTCACGGCCGGATGTGCGTGGTCATCCTCGGCACCTTGCACCGGGCCCAGTATATGGCGGATATAATGGAGCACATAGTTTTCCATACCGGGTTGTCCGGAAAGAAAGGTGTAGTAAATTTTATTGAGGTCCGATTTCTGTAACCGGGCGGCCAGTTTCTTAAAAACGCGGCCCGCACGTAATGGGTCGGACTCCACCAGTTTTGTTTCATCAAACAAACCTTCCTGGCTGAAACCTGCCGGACAAATCCTGGCGTTCTCATCCTTTAATACATAAACCTCGAAGACCGCGGTAAGCAGGCCTTCGAAGCTATGGTCGTATACATAGGAAGCCATTAGAACAATGCCATTTGGGAGGACAAAACTGGTTTGTATTTACTGTCGCACTCCGCAAGGATTTTTGCCCGCACCTGTTCAATCGTATTTTCTTTCTGCGGATAAATAGACCGGTCCCCGGCCAGGAAATGTTTTGCACGATTGTAGGCAATGCCCATTTTTTTCAAATGATCACTTGTGAGATGACGGAATTTCCTGGCCGCAACTATTTTTAAGGCCGATCCGATCCCGATACCAGGCACCCGTTTAATGAGCCACAGGTCAGCCTTGTTTACATCAATCGGGAACATGTTCATATTCCTCAATGCCCATCCCAGTTTCGGATCAATATCCAGCGGCAGGTCCGGTTGCTCGGTAGTTACAATTTCATTCACATTAAAACCGTAAAAACGGAGCAGCCAGTCGGCCTGGTACAACCTGTTCTCCCTGATTACCGGCACCGGTGTACCCAACACCGGTAAGCGGTTGTCATTACTAACAGGTACATAGCCGGAATAATACACCCGTTTCATATTCATTTTACCGTAAAACTGGTTAGCCAGCTGCAACACCTGCCAGTCTGTTTCGTTGCTGGCACCAATGACCATCTGCGTACTCTGACCAGCTGGTGCAAAGAGCGGGGTGGATTTGATTGTTTTTTTATCCTCCCGGTTTTGCAGGATAGCGCCTTTCAGGTATTTCATCGGATGGATCATGTCCGCCCTGTTTTTCTCTGGCGCCAGTAGCTTCAACCCCTGCTCGGTTGGCATTTCAATATTAACACTGAGACGGTCGGCATACAGACCTGCTTCGTGCATCAACTCAGGACTTGCGCCAGGAATCGTTTTCAGGTGGATGTAACCGTTGAATTTATGTTCGGTACGCAACTTTTTTGCTACCAGAACCAGCCGTTCCATCGTATAATCGGCGTTGGAAAAAATACCCGAGCTCAGGAACAAACCCTCAATATAATTGCGCCGGTAAAAATTGATGGTGAGATCAACCACTTCCTGTACGGTGAATGCCGCTCGTTTCTGGTCATTCGACTTGCGGTTGATACAATACGCGCAATCAAAAATGCAATGGTTGGTAAGAAGGATTTTCAGCAACGACACACAGCGTCCGTCTTCCGTGTATGCATGACAGATGCCCATGCCCGTTGCATTGCCCAGCCCCTTATTGTGATTGGTCCTTTTGCTCCCGCTGGAGGAGCAGGACACATCATATTTGGCGGCATCTGCAAGGATGCCCAGCTTCTCCTGGATTCGTTCCCACATGAATGCAAGTTAACGCATAATACTAACTTGTTTAGCAGTTGCTAAAGAAATTATCATATATTTTATTCTGTTATTTCTACGGGAAAAACAGGAGTGGCGCGGGTCCCGGCGATTATGACTGCCGGATGATAAGGTCGGCTGTCAGCAGCACGCGTTCCGAACCAACCGTTCCATTGATCCTGCTGAGGAGCAGGCGGGTAGCCTGTTGACCCATTTCCATCAGTGGCTGGGAAACGTAACTGACGGGAGCATGAAAGAAATCAAACACTTCGCTTTGGTCGAACGAGAGCAGCCAGAGATCGGATGGATTTTTTACCCGGTTTGTGTCGAGGTATTTTAATGCTGACGATGCTATCCGGTTTGAACCAAACACAATGGCATCAACCGGTTTTTTTAAATTCAACAGGACAGACATTGCGTGATGGATTTCTGCCTGGTCATTGTGGATGCCGACCAGTTGTTTCCATTGATCCGGCGGTTTGATATTGTTGCCGGCGAGTGCCTGCCCGTAACCGGTGATGCGATCCTGCAGGTGCTGGAGTGCGGAATCATAGGTAATCATGCCTATGCGTTGGCGGCCGCAGCGGATAAGGTGTTCCACTGCCCTGAATGAGGCCTGTTCATTATCGATGCAGATACTGTCGCAACTGATATCCGGAAAGTACCGGTCGACCAGCACGAATGGAATGCCCTGTTTTTTTAACTGGCGAACCTGGTCGTCGGCCCCTGCGGGTGGGCAAATAATCAGCCCATCGACCTGGCGGTTCCGGAGGGCGGTGATCAGTTTCGCCGACTTTACTTCACTCTCATCCGAACTTCCGAAGATTACCGTATAGCCCAAACGGTCTGCCTCGTCTTCGATAATGCGGGCGAGCATGGAAGAAAACGGGTTGGAGATGTCGGCCACCACCAGGCCAATGGTATTGGTGCGGCTGGTCTTCAGGCTGCGCGCAAGATGGTTGGGATGGTAGTTCAGTTTCTCGGCCGCGTCCCGGATCTTTTTTGCCACTTCCTTACTGATCCGGCCCTCCATCCGTCCGTTCAGCACATAGGACACCAGCGCGGTGGAAACCCCTACTTTGCTGGCAATATCTTTTAAAGAAGTCTTTTTTTGCATAAACAGGCGGGTTAAAACGTTAACAGGATGCTATAATCCCGCCGGGCTGAAAGCGTTGACAGGCGGACGTTTAATCGTTTAAACAAATTTACGTATCTTTGGTGCAACAAATCCTGGAAAACCAAAAAAATAAATTATGAACAACACAAATAAAGACAAGAAAGCAAAACGTGTAGCGATCATCGCAAACACCAACCACAAGACCCATCTTATTGAGTGGGCATTTAACAACAGGGAAGTATTAAGCCAGCAGGAAATCTTCGCAAATGGCAAAACAGCACTCGTACTGGAAGGCACATTGAATACGCCGGTTACTGAACTGGCCTCCCGTACATTGGGAGGTTACAGGGACCTGACCAAACTGATCAGCCGCGGACTGATGGATGTACTGATTATCCTGAATGCCGACAAGATCAGTGAAAAGCGGCAGAAGCAGATCAGTGAACTGCTTCACATTGCAATGGAGCAGAACATCGTGGTGGCAGTAAACCAGGCCACAGCAGATATTGTGATCAGTACCCTTGCCGCGGAGGCTGCGGGTTCAGGCGATAATGCCAGCCGGCTCAGCGCGGTTGTTTAGGAATCCTCACAGCTAACCCTGTTTAGCAGTATCCTATAAAAGCTTAAGAAAAATGGCGGCCTTCAACAGCCGCCATTTTTTATTTTTTCAATGAAGTGTATTTTGCATCGGACACCGCGTTTGGCGATGCCGGGGTAATGGTTGTTTTATCAAACGGAACTGAGGGGAAAAAAATGTCGGTCATGACCGTCAGTCCGCCATCGGCAAACAATTCAACCGAAGCCACATCGACCACCAGTTGCAATGGGATTACATCAGTGGTTGCGATTCTGGGTGCCCAGTGCCTTGCGGCAAAACGCGGATCGAATGCGCTGTTACCCGCGGCCGTACGATCCATGTAAAACCGGTTCGACCCCTTATCATAACCAATCACAAACTTTTCGGCTTTCGCATTGGAAAGGGTTACCTGGAAGTCTTCTGCCCTGATGCCGAACTGGAGGCGGTAGGTGCTGTCTTTCCGGTCCAGCACCAGCGGACGTGGTTCCTTATTGGTAGAAGACGCTGCATTGATACCGAAGTCAGTTTCGGGTTTACCTTTTTTATCCAGTTCGGGCACCGGCCGGGAGGCGAGGTAAGGCTTCCCTCCTGCTTCCTGCAGGAACAGTTCGCGGGGAAGTGTCATTGCACTTCTCCATTTTTCGGTGGGTACTTTTTCGGCATAAAACCAGTTGCTCATCCATCCGACAAAGATGGTGCGATCGCCGGTGTTGGACATGGTTACCCCAGCGTAATTATCGGTGCCATAGTCAATGAACCGGGTGCTGGTATCGGATGGAATAAATTCTTTCCCGTTAAAATCACCGACGAAGTATTGTGTGGCGGATCCCCCGTTGGGTCCACCCGGGTTGATACTGACTAGCAGCACCCATACATCATTGCCCTTATAACGGAGGGGGAACAGGTCCGGGCATTCCCACACGCCGCCATGCGCACCAAGGGTGGCACCAAATTCACTCAGTTTGCTCCAGTCTTTCAGGTTGGTTGATGCATAAAAAGTAATCCGGTCTTTTGTGGCAAGCGTCATTACCCATTTGCTGATCTTTTTATTCCAGTTTACTTTCGGATCGCGGAAATCCACAATACCGGGGTTCTTCAACACGGGATTGTGCTCGTACTTAGTCCATGTCATGCCGTTGTCGAGGCTATAGGCAAGGCTCTGCGACTGGTAATCGTTTCGTTTTGCGTCTGCACCTTTCGGATCATGATGGGTGAAGATGGCCACAACCGGCGTTTTACCATCCTTGCCAAATCCGCTGGTGTTGTCTTTGTCCACCACCGCACTGCCGGAAAAAATATAACCGAGGCTGTCGGGGAACAGGGCTACAGCTTCTTCTTTCCAGTTGACCAGGTCGGTGGAGGTTGCATGTCCCCAGTGCATCGGGCCCCATTTGGTGTCGCCGGGATAGTACTGGAAGTACAGGTTATACACCCCATCGAGGTAGAACATTCCATTCGGATCATTCATCCAGTGTGCTGCGGGGGAAAAATGAAACTGGGGACGGTATCTTTCTGTAGCCTGCGGGATGTTGATGGAAGAATCGGCATCCGGAACTGGCTGGGTACCTGTTTTCGATTTACAGGAATACATCCCTATGAGCAGTACAAGTAAAAGGCGATATGGCATAACGTTGTGTTTGATCACCTGTAAATTACGGAAAAGAAAAACTAACGTAAGCCATAAACCTGCTGTCGAGCCGTACGCGTTTTTCGGCAATGTGTTGTGCCACGGGCGACTGCACATTTGCCCCGATATTTATTTTACCCGAAGAAATTTCCAGTCCGCCGACCAGGCTTTCTGAATGTCCGCCCGAGTTCCACACCGTAATCCCTTTTACCTTTTCATCTTTTGCGCTGCTTTCAAGCAATAACCCACCGTTGGGTCTGATTGAAAAACGATCACTGATCCGCACCTGCTGGTAAATGAGCAGGTTTGCAGTAAAACGATTGCCATACCGGTATCCATAGCGGTTTGCCGTGTTGAACCGGCAGGCCAGGCTGGCATTGATGCCAGTATTTTTATAAGCAGCATCGTATACCAGGTTGGTGGAAAAATCAACGCTACCCGAACCCAGCTGGAAGTTGTTCTGCATACCAAGGCCAATATTCTCCTGGTCTTCGTTGTATCGCCCTGTCGGGAGTTTTACCCCACCGCCGATCCATAATGTTTGCCTGAACGATTGCCCTTCCTTCGGCGAAAGCAGGTCGTAGTAACCCACCAGGTTAATGTCGCCGGGGCCTGATTGTTTCTCTGCTATCCCCCCTGCATCGCGGCGGATCATGGTATAGGGAAGCGAGAACATGACACGGAAGCGGCTACCAAGCTGCGTGCCGCCCCAGACTTCCATTACCGAGGACCGCTCCCTGCTGCTGAGATAGGTTGCCCGGCCATCCGGACCAAGATGTGCCTGCAGGCGGCTTTGCTGGAAACGAAGACCGATAAAGTGTTTCCGGAAATGCGGTAAGAGTCCGTTATAATAATTACCCGGACCTGACCCGCATACATCACATGCTGTAACCGGTACGGCAAGGATGATGGTGATACACAGGATTAAATATTTTGCCATATAAAAAATTAATGAATGAATAAGCGGGATGCCTGACATGTATGCAAGCCGTCATGACGTAACAAAGGGAATACTGATCAGCATTTTTTCCCATGCCATGGTGATGCTTCCATGTGAGCTGTCTTTTATTTCCACACTATAGGTGAGCCTGGGAGTCATTGCATGCGGCAAACAGGATGATGAATAAAATGACGGGGATTTTTTTCATGGAAGTTTATTGTTCAGCGAGTATCGGGTTTTTGATGAACTGCGGATCGCTGAGGGTTTTTAAAAATGCGATGACTTGTGTTTTCTGCACGTCTGTCATAGGGATGCCAAGCGTGGTACCACTTCTAAGCAGTGGATCAAGCGTGGGTGCCTCCTGCACTTTAGCTGCGTAATGGTCCAGCACCGCATCGAGTGTAATGAACCTGCCGTCGTGCATGTAGGGCGCAGTATAGGCAACATTGCGGAGCGAGGGTACTTTGAAGCGGAAGTCATCATCCGGGTTCAGGGTTATGCCGCTTCGGCCGCGATCGCCGTTCAGTCCGGCCCTGATGCCGTTATTACGGAAGGAGAAATCAGTCAGCAAGGGTTCCTTGTGGCAACCGGTGCAGGATTGGCGGAAAAAGGAATAGCCTGCCTGTTCTTCCGGTGTGAATGTTGCCTGGTTGCGTCTCACGCTGTCATATTTCGACTGGTCGCTGACGCACATGACCATAAACTGCGACAGGGCTTTCATCATGTTTGCGGTAGTGATTTCTTCCGACCCGAATGCCTTTCGGAAAAGTTCGGGGTATGCAGGAATGCCCTGCAATTTTTTGATCACATTGCCGACGCTTTCATCCATCTCTTCATGGCTGGTGATCGGTACTACTGGTTGCAGGTCGAGGTCGAACACACCGCCATCCCACAGGAACAAGGGCATCCAGGCCAGGTTCATGATTGGTGGCGAGTTGCGTTTGCCCAGGCGGTCGTCGACCCCGTGACTCAGGTCGTGCCCGTGTTGGGTAAATGCCGATGACTGTATGTGGCAGGATCCGCAGGAGATACTGTTATTGCGCGACAGGTGCGGGTCGTAGAAAAGTTTCCTGCCCAGTTCAAAACCTTCCTGGGTTACAGGGTTGGTATCAAAATGATACGCGGTTGCCGGAAAATCGGCCGGTGCTTGGAATCCGGGGAAGCGTTGCAGGATCTCCTTGCTGCAGGACAATAACAAGAACAGCACTGCACTGGTCATCCATAGTTTTTTACTCATGGCTTTAATTTTCGGTATGGTCATGGAAAAATACCTGGCTGCAGTTGTCTGCGATCTTCGAACTGTAATCGCCGAACATGACGCTTGCATTTTCTGCAAGGCGCACGGTGGTGCTGCCGTCCATTACTTTCGCGATATCGGCCATCAGGTGGATATTGGATTTTCTCCCCGTCCTGGCCTGTACCAGTCCGGATGCCCGCAGGTCAAGGTTTACGTTGCGGATATTATTAATGCCCGGGGCGCTATAACCTCCGAAGCCGCCAATGTGGAAACGAAATTTATGGTTGCCCGAAGGGTCTGCCGGGGCCGATGGTGAGTCACCTTCCATCTTGAAAAAAATGTAACCGCTGTTCCACGACCAGTACATGCCATCTTCCATTCCGCCTGTCGGATCCAGCACACCGGTGCGGCGGGATACGTCCATGGTGCTGCGGAGGCTGTCGACCCCGACGATAAATTTCAGCGACTGGTAATCGCCCACCGGAACCCTGAAACGGGCAAACCGGGTTTCAGGTTCCGCTTCGCGGATGAGAAAGTAACTGCTGTCGGCCGGCACGATGTATTCGGTGCCATCTGTTTTTACCAGTGAAATATTGCTAATAAAATACTGAAGGCGGGAGATGGTATAGTCCTCCCCCATCTTGTTTTTGTACGTGACTGTGTTGAGGAAGAGGTTTTGTCCGCCCACAATATTATCGAACTCAACGGTCATCGGTACGAGTTCGTTGGAAGTGATGGTTGTATCCTTTTTACATCCGGTAAATCCGAGCGACGAAAGAAGCAGTAGGCAGGGTATAATAGTAAAACGCATGTTTATGATTTTTTGATTTCGGGTCCGGGCAATGAAGGGTCAGCTGCGATGGCACCGTATTTTTTTACGGATGTGCATCGGCATTACGGCCGGAACCCAGGTAAATAGAATTGAAAAGCAGAAGGCAGGTTCATCCATAGCCCTGTTGTGCGTACGCTGTATGGGAAGCAACATTGCAACACCGTTCAAACAACTTTGCAATACTGTTCAGACAACATTGCAAAACTGTTCAAACAACATTGCAACACTGGTCAAACAACCAGCAATAAGGGATCAGGAAAGAAATGCCGGAATGGAATTCAGCAATTGGGAGGATGGAAAAAAGTGGAGGCGCGATCGACAGGTGCTGCCGGGTTGAAAGGAATGTAATGACGACCCGATGTGATGATCATCAACGGAAGTGCATAGACAAAGGAAGAACGGGAAGAAATGATTTCCGATTTTGCAAGCTTGAGTTCGGGTGCCTGCTGGCTTTTTTTCTCCGCTTCCATCATCTTCTTCATCAGCTGGCACTTTCCGTTACAATGCAGCATGGGCCTGGCTTTGTTGACGCAATTTTTTACATACTCGCGTTTGTCGATCATGTATCCAAGACAATAAACCCCCTGGTTGAAGGTTTGGCCAAGGAAGGCGAGCAGCAATATGGTCGCAGCTATTTTATGCACGTTGCAAATGTAAATAAAAGTTTGGATCACCGGCTATTAATCCAGGATCGGAAGCTGGAAACTGAATACAGATCCTTTACCTGGTTCGCTTGTTGCCCAGATTGCACCCATTTCCCGTTTGATAATTTCCGAACTGATGTAGAGACCAATTCCGAGCCCGGGGAAACTGTGTTGCATATTTCCACTCACCCGGTAGAACTGTTCAAATACGTGCCCGAGTTTTTCTTCTGCAATACCAATACCGAAATCCTGCACACTCAGTATGATATTATTATCGCTCCGCCAGGTATGGATGATAATCTCATCGGTTCCCGGCGAATATTTGATAGCGTTCGAGATCAGGTTGGTTATTACCTGTCCGATGCGTTCCTTATCGGCATACACATATCCGGCTTCTTCATACTGTTCAATCAATGTATGTTTAACAGTGGTGCGCTGCAGGTCTTCCACCAGTTCCCGGACCATCGGGTTAAAATCAAAAACTGTTTCGTTGAATTGCAGCTTTCCCGAGTTGATCTTGGTTACGTCGAGCAGGTCACCTATCAGGTTGGTCAGCCGGTTCACCTGTTTATCCAGCCGTTGCATCATGCCCGCTTCCCGCATATCACCTTTGTCGGTCAACATCTGTTCCAGCAATTGCGTATAACCTTTGATACTGGTAACGGGGGTTTTCAGTTCGTGGCTGGCAATTCCTATAAAATCATCCTTTTGCTGTTGCAATGATTTCTGGTCCGTGATGTCGACGCAGGCTCCTATGTAACCGGTGAATTCACCTTGCTCATTGAATTGTGGCTGGCCGCTGGCGGTGCACCAGTGCACGGTACCGTCGGCGTGGATGATCCGGAATTCAATGTCATAAAAATTATTGCGGACAGGGCCGGAAGCGAATTTATCAATCACTTTCTGCCGGTCGTCAATGTGCAGGTAATGCAACCAGCCTGCATTGAGATTGTCTTCGTAAGAGCTGTTGGTCCAGATCAGCCAGGTCTGGTTGATATAGGTCATCTCCATTTTACCATTCGTCATCCACAGTGCGGTCGGCGCAGCCGTGGTGATATTTCTCAGCAGCTGTTCGCTATCGGCCAGTGCTTTTTTTGCAGTGAGTTCGGGCCGCATGTCCCGCATCACTGCACCAACTGCAATTGGCTCGCCGGTGACCGGATCATCGATGCGGATACAGTTATTATATACCGGGAAAACTTCACCAGTGTAGAGGTGGCGGACCAGGAGCTCCCCCGACCAGTGGCCGTTGGACATGACACCGGGCAGCACTTCTGTTTTCACTTTTTCGTATTCTTCGGGAGCATGCAGCTCGGACACTGGTATGCGCTGGACATCTTCTTCCGACACAAATCCAAGCATGTTGCGGCCTGCCTGGTTGATATAGGAATTGACGCCGTTCAGATCGAGGATCGACATCAGGTCCACGCTATTGTCGGCCAGGGTAATCAGTTTCTGTTTCTCTTCCGTGGCTTTGCGTTCGTTGGTTATGTCGAGCACGGTGCCCAGCAGGCGCACCGGATGCTGGTGTTCATCGTAAAACACCTTGCCTTCAGCGCGGATCCAGCGCATGGGCTTGTCGGCCGGAGTCACCCTTGCCTCATAAAACAACGTACCGTTTGCAAGCGCCCACTGGTGTGCTTTGTCACGGTGCGCCCGGTCATCGGGATGGATCACGTTTTTATAATCCTGGTATGGCCTCGATTCGTCGAACCCGAAGATGGTATCAAACTGCGGGGAAGTGATAAGTGTGTCGGTTTCAAATTTTACATCGAAGATTCCAAGACCCACAGCCGTAACAGCCAGCCTGGCACGTTCTTCGGCCAGTTCTGTCTTGATTTTTGCTTCCACCTGTTCCGTTACTTCCGAAACCACCGCCACCACACCGGTGATCACTCCCGATTCATCGCGAAAAGGATCGCAGCTGTAGTTCACATAGGCATCTTCGCGCCGGTCCCTGCGCATCAGTGTGAGTTTTTCGCCATAGCCCCTGTAAGCCTCCCCGGTTTGCCGCACCTTATCGATAATGGCCTGGAAACCCTGGTTGCTCGCCAGTGTGAGCACCGAAAAAAGCGGTTTACCCAGCAGTTCGTCAGAGCCAAGGTCATATAACTCACACATAGGTGGGTTAATGAGTTCCACGATATGTTGCGGCCCCTGCAGGATGAGGATACCGACCGGTGCCTGCATCAGGGTCAGTTCAAGCTGCTGACGCTGGTATTGCAATGCCTCCAGGTTGGCCCGCTCCCTTTCAGCGAGCAGGTTCAGTTCAGTCACATTGGCTGGTGAATGGATAAAATAGATCACCTCGCCTTCTTCATTCCTGATGGGTGTATTGCTGGTGGTCCAGTACCGCTGCTCAAATTTGTCGGTCCCGGGGATCGGGATATCGTAACGGTAGTTGCTCATCACGTGCGGTTCACCCGTCCGAATAGCCTCGTTGAATGAATGGATGGTCCGTTCAATGTTTTTGGATTCGTTGTCGGTAGGATTCGCAGGAAATGCTGCAAACACGGATGTTCCTATCAGTGATTCCCGCGTCGAATTGGTGGCTTGCAGGTACGCTTCATTGACATCAAGTATGGTAAAGACCGGAGCATCGATGCCGATGATCAGGCATGGGGCAGGTACATGCTGGAAAATCGCGGAGAAGTTTACCGCGGTTGTCATTGGGGGCATAGTGGTTGGTTGCTTGTCGATCTGCACAGGTAAAGTTTGCTCAAGATAAAAAAAGAACTCGTAAATTGATTGTTATTCTGCGCTATTGAAAACAGCTAAAACCAAGATCCGTTGAATACCGAAAGGAATACACTTAATTTTCTCACAGACGGTGGTGAGCTGGGCGAACTCACGCGTAACTATGACTGGCAGGGTACCCCTATTGGTGTGCCCGCAGAATGGCCACAGAGCCTGCGCACGGCGGTTGGTATAATGCTGCATTCCCGTTTTGCGATGTTTATATTCTGGGGGCCCGAACTTACCTGTTTTTATAACGATGCCTATCGCGTCTTCCTCGGCGAACAGGGCAAACATCCCTTTGTACTTGGCAAGCCCGGCGAAGTTGCGTTTCCTGAAGCATGGCCGATCATCAAACCTCTAATCGATGGGGTGCTTGCCGGCGGGCCTTCCTACTACACCGAAGACCAGCTGGTACCGATCTACCGGAACGGCCGGCTGGAAGAGGTATACTGGACATTCTGCCTGGACCCCATGTATGATGAGACGGGCAACATCAATGGCATTTTTGCCACGGCATCTGATACCACTGAAAAGGTGCTGCGTGAACGGGAGCTGAATGAAAACCAGCTCATCCATGAAGAACGAATTAATGAAGAAGTGAATTACCGGTTGGAAATTGAAAAGAGTGCTGCCTATTTCCGGGAGCTGACCGACACGGTGCCAACTATAATCTGGATTACCAATGAACACGGGTACTGTACTTACCTGAATAAACACTGGTATGACCTGACGGGGCAAACCACTGAAGAAGCAGAGGGGTTTGGATGGCTGGATGCCATACACCCGGATGATTTCACCAACACCGGCGTTTTATTCAACGAAGCCAACAGCAAACAGACCAGTTTCCGCTCCGTGTACCGCCTGCGCGTAAAGGGTGGCAACTACCGTTGGGTAATCGACTCGGGCAGTCCGAAAACAGGTATGGATGGCCGTTACGAAGGCATGATTGGCACAGTAGGCGACATTCACGAACAGGTGATGGCGCAGGAAGAGCAAAAACAGTTTGCGCAGGAAATACAGACATCGGCCGAACGGCTCAACCTTGCTATAGCGGCGGGCGAACTGGGTTTGTTCGAGATCAATACAAAAACCGGAATCATTTATCCTTCCGACAGGTTCCGTGAAATTTTTGACGGACTTGCCTCCGACCGCGCATCGGATTACGTTGCCATGCTGCATCAACTGGATGCTGCCGCCCGGCTGCAGTCGCATGAGCTTGGCAGGCAAACCGGCGCCATTGATTATACCACCCGTGTTACATGGCGCAATGGTAAGGTGCATTGGGTACGGATTAAAGGGATCATGACGGTTGATGCCAATAAAGAGCCCCTGCGCATCCGCGGTATTGCGCAGGATATTACCGACCTGAAAGAACTGGAAGCGCATAAGGATAGTTTCCTCGGCATAGCCAGTCATGAGCTGAAGACCCCTGTTACCAGCATCAAGGCTTATGCCCAGGTGATGGAGCAGCAGTTCCGGAAAACCGGGGAGCTCATTTATGCCCAGATGATGGAACGCATCGACAAACAGGTGAACCGGCTCAACTACCTGATTTCGGACCTGCTGGATGTAACGAAGATGAACAGTGGTAACCTGGAACTGAACTTTACGGAGTTTAACCCCGACGAGTTGGCAAGGGAAGTGGTTGATGATATGCAACGCATTTCTTCCATGCACACTATTATATTGCGCACCGGTTTTGACAGTTCCATTGTATCTGACCGTGAACGGTTGAGCCAGGTTTTGACCAACCTGATCAACAATGCCATCAAATACTCACCCGGTGAAAACCGGATCTGGGTGTACACACAGGATCTGGGTGGCAGCCTGCATGTATCGGTAATTGACCATGGTATTGGCGTGCGCGAAGACCAGCGCGAGCAGGTGTTTGAACAATTTTTCCGGGTAAAAGGCGACCGGGGTCACAACTATCCCGGGCTTGGACTCGGCCTGTATATTTCAGCCGGTATCATCAAACGGATGGGTGGAAGGATCTGGGTGGAACCGGGAAAAGAAAAAGGTTCACTGTTTTGTTTTACTGTACCTGTCAACAGCACTGCCAGTGGTAACCCTGTTTAATAAAATCAAAAACAAGTTCCTGATCAGGTTCACGCTCGGGAAAGATCCCGCCAAACGCATCATCGCATTCTGGAAAAAAAACGGGCCCGACTTCAGGTACTTTGAATCGGCCGAAGATCCGCGATGGATCGATATCTTCTGGAAAGAAGAATCCCTTTTCCGGCGGTTGTTTTCCCGGCTTGATCTTACCCGGACGCTGGAGATTGCCTGTGGGGCGGGCAGGCATTCGTGGCAGGTACGTGGGCAGACCGGCGAACTGTACCTGCTCGATTCATCGGCCGGCGCACTTGAACTTGCCCGGCAAAAATTTGCCGGGACTGATCATGTTCATTTCATCCATCACCCATCAGGTAATGGTCTGCCTGATTCAATAACCGATAACTCGTTCAGCAGCATTTTTTCCTATGATGCCATGGTGCATTTTGAAAAGGAAACCGTAAGGTCCTATCTGCTTGCCTCGTTCAGGGCGCTTCGTCCCGGCGGGCTGTGCCTGTTCCATTACTCGAACTACCACGCAAATCCGGCCGGCCCGTTCTCCGCTAATCCCGGCTGGCGCAACTACCTGACGCAGGAACTCTTCACACAATACTTCACTGAAGCAGGCTTCACCCTCATCGAAACCCATCTGACCGATTTCTCCGCGCCCCAGTCCGATGCCGTGTCGCTTCTCCTGAAACCCTGACCCCGGAACAGCGGATCAAACCGGGTATATTTTTTCACGTTATTGGCATGCAGCCCAAATTCTACAAAGAAAAATTTGTCAGCAAAACTTTACAACATTACTTTTGTCCACCAAACTGGTAGACTATAAACGTATCAACTTATGAGTAATCGCTTTTTTACTGTTGGCAACACGCGATGTGCCTTGCCACACCGGAAGCCACCCACCGGATCACCTGCCTTATTCCCCTCCATCCTTTCGATGATGCGAATGCGCATGACCTGCCATTCCTGCTGCTGTTGCTGATCCGTAGCAGCCAACCTTATCCCCTGACTTCACGATTGCCTGCCGGCCTACTGCATCTTTCAACATATAAATAACCGATATGAACCGACTTGTACGGGTCGTGGTGCTATGCCTTGCACTACTGGCCGGAGTAAACATCTTTGCGCAGGAAACAAACCGCACCATCAGCGGTACCATCACCAATTCAGAAACCGGACAACCACTATCAGGGGCATCAGTGAGTGTGAAAGGTTCCCGGGCCGGAACATCCACCAATGAAGCGGGTGTGTTCCAGTTACAGGTAGACGCTACAGCAAAAAAATTGCTGGTCAGTTACGCCGGGTTCGACCCCCAGGAAACAGACATTGGCACAAGGGTGCAATTTGACTTTCAACTGAAATCATCTTCACGCCAACTGGAAGACGTGATCGTGACCGGTTACAGCACACAGAACAAACGCTTCATTGCCGGCTCCATCGTGAGTGTGAATGCAGACGAACTGCGAAACATCCCTGCCGCCAGCGTCAACCAGCTGTTGCAGGGAAAGGCAGCAGGGGTGCAGGTTACGGCCAACTCGGGTGTACCCGGTGGTGGAATTACCTTTCGGGTGCGCGGGAACAATTCCATCAACGCTGCGGTGGATCCGCTGTATATCGTTGACGGTGTAATCATCAGCAACCAGGAACTTTTCCAGACCGGTCTCGGCTCGCAAAAACAATCAAACCCCATTGCCGACCTGAACCCGGCCGATATCCAGAACATCCAGATCCTGAAAGATGCAAACGCCACGGCGATTTACGGATCGCTGGGTGCAAACGGCGTGGTCATTATCACTACCCGCCGGGGCAAACTGAACAGCGATGGAAAGATCAGCCTCAATGTATCACATGGATGGTCGGATGCCCCGAAGAAATTCGAACTGGTATCGGGACCCGAAAATGGGTTGCTGATCAATGAAGCCAGGATCAATACGGCAATTGACCAGGGCATCGATCCCGCCACCATTGTACTTCCCTACAATCCCGATACGCTGAAAACATATGACCGCATCAAAGACCTGTTCCGCGTAGCCAATACATCCAACTACGAGTTATCGGCCCAGGGCGGCTCGGAAAAAAGCACCTACTATGCAAGTGTCGGGTTCCTGCGGCAGGAAGGCATAGTGCGGCCATCCAATTTTGAACGTTTTTCCGCCCGGCTCAACTACGATAACTATGTAAACTCGAGAGTGAAAGTTGGGACCAGCCTCAATCTCAGCCGTACCTACCGCAACGTGAGTGTGAATGACAACAGCCCGACCGGTGTAATCAATTCGGCTATTTTTCCCCGCTCCTTCCTTCCCATCTTTAATGCAGACGGCACCTATGCACGGTATGGAAGTTTCGACAACCACATTGCCCTCATCAACAACCTGGACAATAATGCCGTGGGATGGAGGATGATCGGTAATGCTTTTGCAGAGATCAGCATCCTGAAGGAACTGAAATTCCGTACCAGCTACAGCATCGATTATAACAGCCTTTATGAAAACAACTATGCCAATACCCTCATCAGCGCAGGTATTGCGTCGAACGGATCGGCAGCTTCCAATGAAACCAAGAACACAGTATTTGTAGCCGACCAGGTACTGACTTATATCAAAACGTTCAACCGCAAACATTCGGTGAATGCCCTGGTGGGTAACTCCATTAACAATGTACTGCTGCAGAATACAAACGCCACAGGTACAGGCTTTCCAACCAACAGCATCAAGGCGATCTCTGCGGCTGCCAACAAGGCGGGTTCATCGAGCCAGGAAAAAACAAGACTGGTGTCTTTCTTTGGTAAAGCCAGTTATACCTATGACAACAAATACACGCTGGATGCAAGCCTGCGGGCAGATGCCTCGTCCCGTTTTGGTGTTGACAACCGCTGGGGTTACTTCCCCTCCGGTGGTATCACCTGGCGTGCATCGCAGGAAAAATTTGTACAGGACCTTGGTTTCTTTGATGACCTTAAATTCCGCGCCAGCGCCGGTTTGTCGGGCACACAGACGGGTATCGGGGCCTATGCCCCCCTTGGCCTCTGGGCATCAGGAGCCAACTACCTCGATCTTCCCGGTACCGCACCCACCCAACTGGCTAATCCATCCCTTGGATGGGAGACCACCCGTCAGTATGACCTGGGAGCTGAGTTCACCATCCTGAAAAACAGGCTTTCTTTCACGGTAGACTATTACAACAAATATACCTACGACCTGTTGCTGCAGGTACCGGTGCCGTCCCGGTCAGGCTTTACAGAGCTTACCCAAAACTATGGCGCCATCAGGAACAAGGGGGTGGAGCTTACCGTACATTCAACCAATATCAATACCGAGGACTTCCGGTGGACAACCGACTTCAACATTTCATGGAATAAAAACAAGATTGAAAGGCTGCCGTCCGATATCACCCTTGGTGCATCCGGCCGCAATATTTCCATCATGCGGCAGGGTTATGCCATCAACTCGTTCCAGCTGTACCGCCAGCTGTATGTTGATCCGCAAACCGGCAATGCAGTGTACGAGGATGTCAACAAAGACGGTATCATCACATCGGCCGACCGCCAGATTGTTGGCAATGCCAACCCGCGTTACACCGGTGGCCTCACCAATACCCTCAGCTATAAATCTTTTGACCTCAATTTCTTTTTCTATTTCTCGCAGGGCAACAAGATCATGAACATGCAGAACTTCTTCCTGGTGCATGGGGGTACACAATCCAATATCGGATTCCTGCCCATACAGCTGGAAAGATGGCAGAAGCCCGGTGATGTTACCGATATACCCCGACTGACCACCTTTGCGGGAAGTCCGACCGTTAACGGCGGGGCGTCGAACAACTATGGTGGTAATGTGGCCAGCCTGAGTAGCCGTTATCTTGAAGATGCATCCTTTATCCGGCTGCGTAATATTTCATTGGGTTATAATGTGCCCGCGGCAGTAAGCCGCACGCTGCACCTGAGTTCGCTGCGCGCGTATGTGCAGGTGAGCAACCTGTTTACCATCAGCGACTACTCGGGTCTTGATCCGGAGGTAAGCTCGCAGGGCGGTAACCAGAATACAGCAGGGTACGACTGGGCAACGGTTCCGCAGCCAAGGACGTTCCTGGTTGGATTAAACCTTTCATTTTAATCATTACAAATCATCAGACATGAACTATAGATTTTTAGCCGCCGCCTCACTACTCACGCTGGCGTTAACGTTCAGCTCCTGCGAAAAATACCTGTCGCAGGACCCTAACTATGCGGTACCGGCAGAAACCGCAATCGTTGATGCGAACACGTCACGGGCAGCCATCATTGGCACCTATGACCGTTTACAGAATTATTATGCGGGCAACTATCCGACCCTGGGTACCATCACTGCCGACCTGGTCGTGTTCAATGGTACGCTGAGCCAGTACCTGCAGCTGGACCAGAATGCGATACCGACCGACAATGTAACAACCGTTGCTGCCTACCAGGGTATTTACCGCACGATCAACTCTGCTAACAATGTTATTACCTCCGTGCCTGCTGTTACCGATCCACTACTATCTGCAGCGGAAAAAGAAAAAATTCTTGGTGAAGCCTATTTTATCCGCGCCCTGGCCTACTTCGACCTGGCACGTGGATGGGGTGGAGTGCAACTGCAACTGACCCCTACCCTTACCATTGACGGCATCAAGGGTGTCAAAAGAAGCACAGTCGACCAGACGTATGACCAGGTGCTGGCCGACCTTGTGGAAGCAGAACGATTACTTCCGGAAGATGCAAACACCAGGAACCGCGCACAAAAAAGTACCGCACGGGCGTTGCGCGCAAGGCTGCACCTGTACCGTAAACAATGGGCCGATGCGGAAGCGTATGCTACGCAGGTGATCAGCAACACAAAGTACCAGCTGGTATCACCCTATAAAACCTTTTTTACTGCGCCATTCCAAAGCCGTGAGTCGGTGCTCGAACTGCAGTTTTCTAACAACGACCGCAATACTTTCTGGAATCTCTGGTATCCGAGTTCGCAGGGTGGGCAGTTTACCCTGAAACCCTCTGCATCACTCATCGCCCGGCTGAATGACCCCAATGTGGGTGGTAACAGGAACACGCTTATTGCGGGTACCGGTGCCAATGTGTATGGCGTTTTATATAATACCGTTGGTATCAGCACCGACCCGTCCTATGTGATCCGGATAGCGGAGCTTTACCTCATCCGTGCAGAAGCCAGGGCACAGCAAAACAAACTTGATGATGCAGTCGATGACCTTGATGCGGTACGTGCACGCGCTGGGGTGCCTGCATCCACAGCCGTTACGCAGGCAGAAATATTGCAGGCCATTGAAGATGAAAACGCGATTGAGTTTGCGTTTGAATCCCATCGGTGGTTTGACCTCGTCCGGACTGGCCGCGCCGCCGCAGTACTGGGTGTAAGTAACCCCAACTACTGGCTGTTTCCCCTGCCCTATTCCGATGTATTGTCGGACCCCGACCTGGAAGGACAGAACAACCCGGGTTATTAATTTTCGTATCACAATTCTTCAAGATAAAACCAGACAACTAAATGAATCTTTTCAAAAAAATCGGTCGCCTCGGCGTGATAGCGGTACTGCTCATATCGCAGCAGGTCGTGGCACAAAGCAGTTACTATTTCCCCAATGCGGGCTCGTTTGATCCAAAAGTTCCAACACCGGAAGCTTTCTTCGGTTATGAAATCGGCACACTCTATACCAGGCACGACCAGATCGTTTCCTATTTAAAGGAACTGGCCAGGACATCGGATCGTGTGCACTTCCAGGTGATCGGTAAAACGTACGAGGAACGCCCGCAGGTGATCCTCACCATTACCTCACCGGAGAACTATAACAAACTGGAGTCCATCCGCACCGAACACCTGTCGCTGGTTGATCCCGTCAAACCGGTAGTCGCTTCTACCGCACCGGTGATCATACTGCTTGGTTACAGTGTGCATGGTAACGAAACATCCAGTGGTGAAGCCGGCATCCTGACGGCGTATTACCTGGCGGCGAACCAGTCGGACGAAACAAAAAAATGGCTTGACCAGTCCGTGATCTTCATTGACCCTTCGCTTAATCCGGATGGGCGTGACCGCGCAGCAAACTGGCACAACTCGTACCGTTCATTCCCTAACAGCGCTGATCCGCTCGACAAGGAACATACGGAAGGATGGCCCGCCGGGCGCGCCAACCATTACCTGGCCAACCTTAACCGCGACTGGCTTAGTGCCACCCAGGTTGAAAGCCAGAACCGCCTTAAGTTTTTCCACCAGTGGTATCCGAACGTACAGATTGACTTCCATGAAATGGGCGCCAACAGCACCTACTATTTTGAACCCGGACCCAAAAGGACACAGAGCCCCATCCTGCCACAATCCTCATACGACTTCAACGCCACCCTTGGCAGGTACCATGCAGAGGCACTTGACAAAATCGGTTCCCTCTATTTTACCAAGGAACAATATGATAACCTGTCACCAATCTATGGCTCCACTTATCCCGACTTCTTCGGGGCTGTTGCTGCCACCTTTGAACAGGCCAGCAGCCGCGGGCTTGAAACGGAAAGTGACAACGGCATCCTGACATTCCCTTTCAGCATCCGCAACCACCTGGTGACCGGACTGGCCACCATCCGTGGTGCGGTCAACGAAAAAGCGGGATTGTTCAAACTGCAGAAAGAATTTTTCCAGACTGCACTTGACCAGGCAAAAGCATACCCGGTCAAACAATGGATTTTTGGTGACAGCCGCGACCAGTCGCTGACCAACCAGTTCCTCGACCTGCTGCTGAAGCACAAGGTGAAAGTATATGAAGTGGGTTCGTCCACTACTATTGCCGGCAAATCTTACGAAAAAGGAAAGGCCTACATAGTACCGGGCGACCAGCCCAACTTCCGCATAGTGCATTCTATTTTTGAAGAAACCGCACCGCTGAACGACAGCCTGTATTACGATAACACATCCTGGTCACTGATCCATGCGTACGGACTGCAATACAGCAAACAAACAACCGCCACTGCGAAAGGTGCAGAGGTAACCACGGTACCGGTAACTACCGGAGGTGTAACCGGTGGAGTTTCAAAAGAGGCTTACCTGCTCAGCTGGTCGGAGTACAATGCATCGAAAGCACTGAACTACCTGCTCGAAAACGGCGTGTTTGTAAAAGCTGCCTATAAAACTTTTAGTGCCCGCGTGTCTGACGGCCTGAAAGCATTCGGCCATGGTTCACTGGTGATACCGGTTGCAGGCCAGAAGCTCGGTGCCGACAGCTTATACAACGTGGTAAAACGGGCGGGCGAAACAAGCGGACTTAATTTTTCCACGGTAATCACCGGCTTGAATGTGGAAGGTGTTGACCTGGGAAGTTCGAGTGTAAAAGGCATCCGCAAACCATCGATCGCGGTAGTATTCGGAACCGGTACCAACTATGAAGAGGCCGGCCAGGTTTGGTTCCTGCTGAACCAGCAGCTGAATGTTTCGCCTACCAAACTCGATATCCTCAGCCTGCCCCGTGCGCAGCTCGGCCGTTACAATACCCTGATACTGGTGAGTGGTTCGTATGCCAGCCTGGATAAGGCAACTGTTGCCCGCATCAAAAACTGGGTGGCTGAAGGTGGTACACTGATCACCTTTAAAAATGCAATCGACTGGGGCATTCAGCAGGAAATTATCAATGAAAAACTGTTTGTCGATTCCTCCGATGCAAAACTCCGCGAACGGATCGATTATGTAAAACAGGATGTAACTGAGGGAGCAAGACGTATCAATGGCGGTGTATTCACTGCTGATATCGATACCACCAACCCGATAGCGTTCGGACTGCATAACCGGAAAATATATTTTACCAAGAATAGCCAGACCATACTGCAGCCATCACGGAACAAGTATGCCAACGTTGCGGTGTACGACGCGCAATCATATGTCGGTGGATATGTTTCAAAAAAGAATATCGCAAAAATCAACAGCACGGCTGCCATTGTGGTGAGTGCTCAGGGTGCCGGTAAAATTATACTTTTTGCCGATGACCCTACTTACCGCAGCTACTGGCATGGAACAGACCGCCTGCTGATCAATGCAATTTATTTTGGGTACCAGGTTTCCCTGGGTGCGCCTTCATTCGGTGCAGCCCATGAAGAAGAGGAGGAACTTTAGGTCGACCTATTGTTTAAATCCGGCCACCGTTGTTTTACAGCGGTGGCTTTTTTTTGTCCAAATCCACGAAAAACATTGCTGAACCACGATATATCAACATCAGGCAGATGGATGGTTGGTGTCAAGAAAGCAAATGGTTGCAGCATACGCCTCGGATCTGGATATCACGGCATCGTACCTGAGCCGCGTGGTGAAACGGGTTTTTCAGGAATTATACCGGCGTAAATTTCAGCAGTTTTAAAAAGGATGTTCATCCCAGAAACCCAT
>SDZZ01000690.1 GCA_004173255.1 Chitinophagaceae bacterium
CCCGCCAGCAGCGGCCCCCCGCTTATTCCCGCCCGGACGTGCTGGATCCGCCTGGCGGATGCGGGCTCGCTGATGGCGCTTTGCGGCATCGTGTGCGGCGGGCCGCTGCTGGCGGGCATGGTTTGGCTGCCCTGGGCCAAACACGTCATCGCGTCCAAATACACCGCCCGGTTCCGCGACGGCCTGCCTTATGCGGCCTGGTCCGAAGAGCTTCCCGGCCCCACGCGGGAGCAGGGACAGGGGCACGGACAGAATGGGGGGACAGAACTCAATAACTGCCGCATACAGCTCCACAGACGCAGCATCTTCACACCGCCCCCGTCCTTGGACGCCCGCACACTGAGCGACGGCATGGGGGCGGTTCCCTGAGAGATTAAATGGTTCAGGATGGACTGGATGGACGTTGACCGATGCCTGAAACGCGAAGGTGCCGGGCTTGGCAATCAGGGCTTGCCGACATTGACCGCCAGAGCCTGTCAGTGGTGTGAACGGCGGCCGGAGCGCAGCCGATTAAACCGAAAAACATGCGCTTTGTCTTTCTGATGGCTGCAATTCAACCGAAAGCTATCCGCAATATAATATTCCATAAAAAAGGCCGCTCCAATCTTGAAATTGGAGCGGCCAGCCAATCAGGCACCGTCGTGCCTACCGCTATTTCATTTTGCGGCGCACGACACCAAGACCGACCAGCACTGAACCAAGCATGGCCAAAGTGGGTCCTCCTTCGGGAACGTTTGATTCAACAATGTAGCCCCCCACAAATCCGCCCTCGTCATTGTATTGATCATCGCCAAATCGGTTAATTGCAAGGCCGGAGGAGTCCCCATTGGGCTCTCCGGCAGCAAAGTTGCCGACGTTAAATGCCGTCCATGTCTCACCGTTGGCCCACACCCAGTTGTTAGGGTCCGTCGTCGATCCGCTTCCATCAGCGGTTTGGCCACCCAGCCAAGCCTGAATGCCCTGACCGGGTCCGGCCATGTTCGTAAAAAAGCCGTTGTTAATCAGGCCATTATAAACGGCTGTGTTCTCGCTTGCTGTGGTGAGAGTGGCCAGATAACCACCGGCGGCTGTTGCCGCTGTCTGGGCATCCGCCCACGGGATGGCGAAAGCGTCATACAGATCGTATTTGTGTCCTCCATAATTAAATGAGGCAATCGGAGCCGCGGACGCATTAATTCCAGTGACAAGCAAACTGGCCAGCGTCAATGCAAGCAAACAAGGTGTTTTTTTCATTTTTTTGATATTAGTTGGTTAATGGAGCAATTTCAGATGGAACGGGGTTTCCGGAACAAATAAGCAGTGTTTGTACCATGTTTGAAATTTATTCATAAATTCCTAATAATGAACGGGTTACACAAATATACAAAAATTCATTTTTAACTTAGTGTGCCGATTTTGTAAATTAATCCGACATTAATTTAATCCCGCGCATCCCACAGTCCCTTTGACGCAGCGCTGTGAAAAGCGGGGCAAGGCCCTGGGAAAGGTTTGATTTGGAGTTATGATGCCGGCCAAATCAAACCCCGCTCCCTCCGTCCGGCTGCGGCGTCACCATGCCAATGTGCCGGGCTGATGGCCCGTTCCTGATAAAATGCCAGGTTGGACGTGCTGGACACCACAGGAATCGCGCTGAAGTCAGGAGAAAACCCAAGCGCCTCAACCCGACAACTGTAATTCTATTTTGTTGCACCCAAGTCACAAATCTGAAAAGCTCCGGCCACCAACCTTGACAAGCCCTAAGAATTAATAGTTATACCCTGAACCCTGAACCTTTTAGCCT
>SDZZ01000192.1 GCA_004173255.1 Chitinophagaceae bacterium
ACCCCTGCGTGGTCATAGCCCCCGATGATGCCCAGCTGATTACCGGAGGTTCGGAGGAACGGCGCAAATTCCTCGATTCGCTGCTTTCCCAACTGGACCCTGTGTACCTGCAGCAGCTGATCCTTTACACCAAAGTGGTGCAGCAACGCAATTCGCTGCTGAAATCCTTTGCTGAAACGGGGGTTCGCAATGCCGCGCTCCTCGATGTGCTGGATGGGCAACTGATGGCGCCGGCTGAGTTCATTTTCCGAAAGCGGAAAGAGTTCCTGGTGTCGTTCCTGCCGGCAGTCAGGCATATCTATATCGACATTGCCCGCCGCCAGGAAGAGATCAGCCTGGTGTATGAAAGCCAGCTGCTCGATGCCTCGTTTGAAGACCTGCTGGTCCGGTCGCGCCCGAAAGACTTCCTCAGCCAGCGCACCGCCGCCGGTGTGCACCGGGATGATATCGATATTTGCCTGGGCGCCATGCCTTTCCGGAATATCGCTTCCCAGGGCCAGCGCAAAAGCCTGCTTTTTGCCATCAAGCTGGCCGAGATGGAAGTATTGCAGAAGGAAAAGGGTTTTGCCCCCCTCCTGCTGCTCGATGATGTTTTTGAAAAACTCGACAGCGAACGCATTGGCAGCCTGCTGGAGCGCGTGTGCCATACCAACGACGGACAGGTTTTCATTACCGACACCAGCGAGGAGCGCCTGCGCCTTAAACTGGAAGAAATCGGTGTGCCGTTTTCCATGATCCTGCTTTAACTTGTTTTTCTCCTCTGCCCGAAGATTCTATCTTTGTCCAATGGGCGAATTTTCATTAGGCGATGCAATCCAGCAGTTCCTGAACAAAAGCAGGCTGAAAGGTGATATCCAGGCACTGCAGATTGAAGATGTATGGGAACAGGTGATGGGAAAAACCGTTGCCCGGTATACTGAAAAACTCCAGCTCTACGGTGATAAACTCATTGTCACCACCCATGTGGCCCCCCTCAAACAGGAACTTGCTTACCAGAAAGAAAAAATCATCCAGCGGGTAAACGAAGCCCTTGGAAACCTCGTGGTACGCGAAGTGATTATCCAGTGACCATTTTTTTGTTATCGTGCTTTCAGGCGATAATCTGTTTTATTCGCCTGTTTATACGATAACTGGAAGTATTCGCCTTTTTAGACGATAATTTAAAATATTCGCCTTTTTAGGCGAATGTTGTATATTTGAAAAGCAGCGGTTCCCAACCCCGTTGCCAACGTGCCAATGGCCATCTCAGCAGTTATTACCGCAGACATTGTGAACTCCACCCTGCTGGATAAAACCCAGGAAAAAAAACTGTACCAGCAGCTGCAAACTGCCATGGAGCCGAACAAATGGGAATTTTACCGGGGAGACAGTTTCCAGGTGTACCTGAAAGAACCGGCAGATGCATTACAGCTGTTGCTCAAGCTGCGTATGGAAGCAAGGCAGTATGGTCCGGGGTTCGATATCCGTGCATCGATCGGCATCGGGGAAGTAAGCGGACAGGTACGCAAGCTGGGTGTTGCCGCCGGTGAGGCATTCATCCTGTCCGGCAGGGGGATGGATGAACTGGGAAAAACAAACGATAACCGCTTGCTGATGCGTTCTGCGGATGCTGCTTTAACAGCAACACTGGATGTAACTTCCCTCTTCGTCGATTATATTTTCCGGGAAATGACCGGCAAACAGGCGCGGGTACTATCCCTGCTGCTGGATGGGACTACACAGGCAGCTGCTGCAAAAAAAATCCGCAAGTCACAATCTACTGTCAGTAAACATGTGCAGTCGGCCGGATGGGCGGAATTGAGTAAATTACTGGCTATCTACCGCCAACTCTTTAAATGATCGCTGCGTTATGGAATTAATCTGGCTGACTAAACTGATCCTCTCCCACCTGCTGGCCGACTTTGTACTGCAACCCGGCAGCTGGGTGCTCAAACGAAAACATAAACATTTCGCCACACCTGAACTGTATTACCACACAGCCGTGGCATCCCTGCTGGCATTGCTGTTGCTTGGACCGGCCTACTGGTATGTTGCAGTAATCATCTTTATAACGCATACGCTGATCGACGGGTGGAAATCGTACCAGCCACAGAAAGCAGTGTACTTCCTGGTCGACCAGTTGCTGCACCTGCTGGTGATTGCGGCCTGCTGGTATTTCACTTTTTACAACCAGGCCGACCTGGAAGCCCTGCTGGTTTCACTGGGCACCAACCGTAACTGGTGGATCCGGCTAACGGCCTTTGTGTTCCTGGCATGGCCAGCAGGCATACTAATCGGGCAGCTGACCATGAAATGGAGGGACCGGCTCGATAACCACGAAGCATTGAGCCAGGCGGGTAAATGGATCGGCATCATTGAACGTATGATCATACTGATAATGGTGCTGCACCATCAATACGAAGGGCTGGGACTACTCGTTGCCGCCAAGGCACTGCTTCGGTTTAATGAGAAGGACCGGCCGGAACAGAAAACGGAATACCTGCTGATCGGCACACTGATCAGCCTTGGCCTGGCACTGGTAACCGGATTGCTGGTGATCGAACTGACCAGCTGAAAAAACCGGTAGGTGTCAGCGGATACGGACACGCGGGTCGACCAGGCCGTACAAAATATCCGCCAGCATATTTACCAGGATAAAAAAAGTAGCTGCCACCAGCACCGACCCCATTACCACCGGGTAATCCAGCTTTTCCAAGGCATCAACCGTTACCTTGCCAATGCCCTGCCATCCAAAAATATACTCGACAAAAAATGCACCCGCAAGCAGTTCGGCAAACCAACCGGTGATGGCGGTAATGACCGGGTTCAATGCGTTTCGCAATGCATGTTTCCAGATCACGCGGCGTTTACCCAGACCCTTGGCATAACCGGTACGGATGTAGTCCTGGTCAAGCACATCGAGCATGGAAGTGCGGGTCAGCTGCGTAATGATGGCAAGCGGCCGTATGCCAAGGGTAATAGCCGGCAGGATCAGGTTGCGGAGACTTAAGTGCCGCTGGCCCGTGATATCATCCACCTCAAACCAGCTGCCCGATATATGCAGACCGGTATAATGGTCGAGGGCAAACCCAAACACATACGCGATCACAATGCCCATGAAAAAAGAGGGCGCAGAGATACCGACAATACTGGAGAAAATAGCAGAAGTATCGATCCATGTATTCTGTTTCACTGCCGCCGCCACACCAAGCGGGATTCCCAGCAGCACTGCAATGAACATGGCTGCAAACGCCAGCAGCAGGGTGCCGGGCAGCGCCTGCATCAGTACCGAACCAACCTCCCTCCTGCTTTGATACGAGCGGCGCAGGTATGGTACCTTGATACCGAGCCGGTACGTGCCCCCTGCAAAAAATCCGCGGAGTTTTTTTTCCCTGATCTCTGTGGCACTATGGATGGCGACGGGTGATACATCGTTGAGGTAAAACAGGAACTGTTTCCATTTAGGCTGGTCCAGGTAAAGGTCCTTCCTGATATTGGCCCGGGTAGCAGAATCGCCCGACTGCCCCATCACCAGCCTCGATGGATCACCGAAACCCTGGAACAGGAAGAACACCAGCATAACAACGCCGATAAGCACCAGTATGCCGTATGCAAGTTTTTTCAGGATGAATGAAGCCATCAGCGAAATTGTTTAACAATGCGCGCAGTCTGTTTCATGCCGGCTTTCTCAACCACCGTTCCATTCTCGATGTAGTAAAGGCACGGATTGGTACGGGCGGCAGTGCGGATAGCGGTGTTATCGCAGCTGAAAACCTGCAGGTCGCGGAAGCCATATGGTTCAAACAGTTTTTTTGCCAGGTCTTTGGTATTGCTGATCGCATATACCGGGATGTTTTTCGCGAGTGCTGCACGGTAAACGTTTTCAAACGCATCGCTCCATCCTGAAACCGGTTTGTCGAAATTTTCGCAAAACAGCAGTACTACCCGGGGCGCCGATAAAATAATATCGGTGGAGTCTTCCCCGCTGATACCGCTCAAAGCAAACCCCTTGATGGGCGGCATTGCATTGCCCTGCCGGACCAGCCGGTCACTGCGGCGTACATAAGTATAAGTATCCAGATCGGCGGGTAGCGATGCGGGCGCAAACTCAAACTCCCTCCCCCCTTTTTCATACACAAACATGATGGCAAAACTATCGGTCACTGCACCCGCAGGTGGCTTCATCTGCTGCGGAATGTTGTTTCCTTTTTTAAAAGGAAGGCAATCCACCACGGGCAGGTAGGTGAGCGTATACCACTGGAACAGGAAGGAGAACGCGGTGACCAGCAGCATGAGAACGCCCGAAGCCAGTGCAGGAAACACGGGTCGTATTTTATAGCGCCGGATAAAAATGAAAATGATCAGCACAGTCAGCACTACATCTTTGAGGAACGACGTTTTTGAGGTAATCGGGAGGCAGTCACCGAAACAACCGCAGTTAACCGGTTTGCCCGTAACATAGGTATATCCAGTAAGGAAGGTAAAGAAGATGATCAGCAGCAGCAACAGCCAGCTGACCACGGGGATCCGCCAGCCAATCAGCAGCGCGAAACCCGCAATGATTTCAAATGCGTTCATGGCTACCGACAACCAGAGCGTGTGGTGATCGAACCGGACCATTCCCCAGATTTCAAAAAACTCCTGCATTTTGTAACTGAGTCCAAGCGGGTCATTCGCCTTGACCAGTCCGGAGAAAATAAACAGGACACCGACTAAAATCCTGGCAATGGTAGTAAACGATTTCATGGAACAGTTTTATTGACAGATCAGCCCGCACCGGCGGTCTGTTTTTTTTCATTCATCAGTATGAGCGCGAATACCGCGTAGTTGAGGATGTCTGCATAGTTGGCGTCAATACCTTCACTGATCAGGGTATGACCATCATTGGTAATGATCTGCCGGATCCGCTGCAGTTTCATCAGGATGAGGTCTACAAAACTTTCCTGGCTCATACTCCTCCATGCTTCACCATAATCATGGTTTTTATTTTCCATCAGTTCGCGTGTGATTGCCACCTGTTTTTCGTACAGTTCGGCCACCCTTGATGTTCCCAGCTCTTCCGGGTCATTGCTGCCAAGTCCCAGCTGCATCATGCCGATAACCGCATAATTAATGATGCCGGCAAATTCATCCCCGATGTTTTCCTGGATACGTTGTTGTTTTTTTTCCTGGATGGTGCGGATGCGCTGGGCCTTGATAAAGATCTGGTCCACAATGGAAATGTTTCGCAGTACCCGCCACGCCGTCCCGTAGTCGCTGGTCTTCTTCAGGAAAATATCGCGACACCCTGTTATTACTGCATCGTACTGTGAATTTGTCTCACTCATTTCGGTTCTTTCTATCTTTAGCTTCAAAAATAACAAACTAGCGCCAATGTTCACCCTGAATTGTAAAGGCCGGCTGCTGCAGGCGGAGCAGCCATTGGTCATGGGAATCATCAACATTACGCCCGATTCATTTTTTGAGGCAAGCCGCAGCCAGTCGACCGATAAACTGCTTCGCCTGGCCGACAAGATGATTGGCCACGGTGCAGCCATGATTGATATTGGCGGACAAAGTACAAGACCCGGCAGCCAGCCGGTCAGTGCCGATGACGAACTCCGCCGGGTGATAGATCCGCTCCGCAAACTTGCCGAACATTTCCCGGAGCTCGTCATCTCCATCGACACGTGGTACTCAAAAGTGGCAACGGAAGCCGTATCTGCCGGGGCAGCCATTATCAACGATATCAGCGGTGGTTCACTCGATCCGGATATGATTGCCACCGCAGGCCGGCTGCAGGTGCCATACATCCTCACCCATACCCGGGGTACACCGGAAAATATGCAACAGCTGACCAGGTATAAGGCAATGGTTCCGGAAATGCTGGGCTATTTCACAGAAAAAATTTCCCTGTTACGTATGGCCGGGGTACATGACATTATCATTGATCCCGGTTTTGGTTTTGCAAAAACGATCCCGCAGAATTTTTCGCTCCTCCGGCAGCTTCCACAGTTTGGAATTTTGGGATTGCCCGTACTGGCGGGTCTTTCCCGCAAAGGCACGGTCTATAAAACACTCCATATAGATGTAAGCGAAGCATTGAACGGTTCCACCGTACTGCATACCATGGCACTGATGAACGGGGCCAACCTGTTGCGTGTGCATGATGTGAAAGAAGCGGTAGAGGCAGTCAGGTTATTCACCGCTTACCAGGCAGCTGGTTAAGGACCTCGGTGCAAGGGAATACAGTTTACTTCCATCGGATGTATAGTACGGGAAACGAAGGCGGCGGCCTGGCTTGTTAGTGAAACAGCCGGGGCATAATACAATACCGGAAATAAAAAAAGCACCGGGTTACCGGTGCCTATAAGTTGTAATCAGGCCATGAGGGCTGCTTACGCTGCCTTTCAATGAATTGGATTAAATATTGATCTGGTACGTTGGTAAGGTTCTTTGGGCGAGTAGTTTCAGGGGGGACGAACTCCGGATCTTGGACTAAAAACGGGACCATGCTGCGCAATCCGTTCAAAAAAAAACCGCCTTGCGCGGATGCAAGACGGTGTAAAGGTGCGTTATTATTTTCATTATTCCATCAAAGGAGATGAATAATAAACTCTTAATTTTCTTTAACGTTGTGGCTGTTGCGGACGAACATCACTGGAAGCGGCCATGGTATCGGAAACGCTTTTCAGTTCCACATCGAAGATCAGTGGTTCGAATGGTTTGAATGGTGAACCCGGTTGCGGATTGGCACCGTAGGCACGGAATCCAGGTACATACAGTGTTCCTTTTCCACCTTCCTTCAGTGCACTGATGCCTTCTTCCATACCGGAGATCAGTTCGCCCTGGCCCAGCTTGCGGGTGAAGGTTCCTGAATCAAAGGTGGAGTCATTCGACAGTTTCCTGCCGGAATATTGCACAGTCACAAACTTGCCGTCGGCAGCCTGTGTGCCGGTGCCCTGTTGTTTGATCACCACATAGGTACCTTTACCTACTTTGGTTGCTGCTATATTTTTTGCTTTCAGGTAATCTTCCATTGCCTGTACGCCTTTGGCAGCTTCCCCTGATTTTTCCAGCTCCATTTCTTCCGCATTCCTGCGTTCCATCATCTGCTGTTTCATTTTGGCCATTTCTTCGGCTTCTGCTTTCTCGCGGCGGGGAGTGTCTTTTTCATACTCCATCTTCTGGTCGGCCATATACAGGCTGTCGTTTTCAAAAACGCCTACTACTTTGAAGCCCCAGTTGATCTTGTCGCCTTTTTTCATGAACGGAGGCATCTGCTGCATCAGTCCTTTAGAGACCAGTGAGTCGATCATCATGACGGCAACTGCACTGTCGCCATTCTTCATCAGGGAGAAAATCTCCATCGGGCTGTAATCTTCCGGAGTGGTAGCAGGTATTTTCACATACACGGGTGTTTTACCATAGCTGGTCTGTAGTAATGAGTCATTCAGCTTCTGCACAAAATTCAGTTTCAGCCACTGGTTTGGTTTTACCAGGGAGTCTTTACCGGCGGCGGGCATGATTTTGTAAAGCAGGCCACTCTTGGTCTTTTTATAACTGGTGTTGCTGCATGACGCGGTTAACGCAACCAGGGCAATCATCGTGAATGAATACGAAAGGATCCTTTTCATGTTTTGTTTATTGTAATAAATGTTTATTTGCTTTCATCGCTTCAATGAACTTCTCAACGGTCTGGTCCAGCGAATCGCTGCTCCTTCCACCGGAAGCGTTATAATGGCCGCCACCGTCGAACCAGGTACGGGCAAAAGTATTGGTATCGAAGTCTCCCTTGCTGCGAAAACTCCACTTGCGTTCTTCGTCGCGGTCAATTACCAGTCCCACCAGTTTGATGCCCTGGATGGATTGCGGGAAGTTGACCAGTCCTTCCGTGTCGCCGGTCTTGACATAAAAACGTAACAGGTCCGATTTCGGAATAGCTATCAGCGCCGTGTTGTACTCATAAAAAATCTCCATACGGTTGAGCAGCACATGCCCGGTAAACCGCACTTTGTTTTCCAGGAAATTGTCGAACAGGTTTTCGTGTACTTTAGAATGCTGCAACCCTTTTTCCTTGAGGTCGGCTACCAGGGAATGCACGGATGCCCTGGCCGATGGGAAACGGAAGGAACCGGTATCGGACACCACACCGGCATAGATACACTCGCCAATGCCTTCGGTAATATTGTTGCCGTGGCCCGACTGCACAATAAAATCATAGACCATTTCACAGGTAGAGCTTTTATTGACATCGCTGATCCCGTAGTTGAAGGAGGGCGTATCCGGCTCGCGGTGATGGTCGATCAGGATCTTGACACAATCTGCAGCTTTCAGTTTTTCCGCCAGGTTTTTGGTCCGGTGGAAAATATTGAAG
>SDZZ01000193.1 GCA_004173255.1 Chitinophagaceae bacterium
GACACGAACAATCATTGATATTCGCCCAAATTATTTTATTTTTAAAAAGGTTAATCACCCGTTTTAATTCCTTATTATGAAAAAAGCATTATCTACTTTCAGGGTCATCCAGCTCAGCTCGGCAGTTATTCTTGCCGTTGGTGCAATTGTCCTGTTGATTGGCAATCCCTCCGACCGCCTTGCGGGCGTACTCCTGAGAGGCATCCTGCCGGTATGCGGAATTACCTTCCTGTATGAAACCTTCATGAAAAAGAGGTTCGGCTCCAGAATCACAGAGAATCTGCATTAACCCAGGCTGTTCCGCTTGGTGCTTACTAGGCAGACCCGTAATTTGCAGGCTTGAAACAGCCTATGAGTCAGATTTTCAACTACGGCATTGACCGTCTCACCACATCCAAAGCGCTTGCTATTGCCAATGGCACGCTGAAGGCACAACTCTCGCCTTCCGCTCTCGAAAAAATAAAGGATTCCGCTAAACAGGTTCGCAACATTGTAGCGAGTAACCGAACCGTTTATGGAGTGAACACCGGATTTGGAATTCTTGCAGATAAACCGATTTCAGAAGAAGACACCGCAACCCTCCAGTATAAAATCCTGCAAAGCCATAGCGTAGGAGTAGGGGATGCCATCCCCAACGAAATTGCAAAGCTGATGCTCATCACCAAGGTGCATTCGCTGGCCCAGGGTTACTCCGGCATACAGCTGGCCACACTCGAACGCATCCTTTGGCATATTGAAAATGATATCATCCCCGTGGTACCGGAGAAGGGTAGTGTGGGCGCTTCGGGTGACCTGGCGCCACTGGCACACCTGTTCCTCCCCCTCATCGGACTGGGAACCTGTTCGGTCAACAATGAAATAAAAAGTACCGCCGCTATTTTTGCGGAATATGGATTCGGGCCCATCCAGCTTGGACCAAAAGAAGGCCTGGCACTGATCAACGGCACCCAATTTATCCTTGCATACGCAGTCAAAGCTGTGCAACGCTTCCATAACTGTCTTGATGCAGCTGATATCATCGGGGCCATGACACTGGAATCACTAACCGGCACCAACTCGCCGTTCGATGAACGCCTGCATGCACTGCGGCCATACGCAGGTAACAAACTGGTAGCACAACGACTGCGGTACCTGTTGCGCGACTCGGCTATCATGCAAAGCCACGTGGATTGCGGACGCGTACAGGACCCGTACAGCCTGCGTTGTATGCCGCAGGTGCATGGCGCTTCACGCAATGCCTGGCTGCACCTGAAAGAACTGGTGGAAACCGAACTGAATTCGGTGACCGACAACCCGATCATCTTTTCATCAACCGATACCATCAGCGGGGGAAATTTCCACGGCCAGCCACTGGCATTGCCGCTGGATTACGCCTGTTTCGCCGCAGCCGAATTGGGAAATATTGCCGACCGCAGGTGTTATCTTTTACTGGAAGGCAAATGGGGATTGCCCATGTTGCTCATGAGTGATGTGGGACTCAACAGTGGATTTATGATCCCGCAATACACCACTGCCGCGCTGGTCACGGAAAACAAAACGCTTTGTTTCCCGGCAAGTGCCGACAGCATACCAACTTCGCTGGGGCAGGAAGACCATGTGAGTATGGGAAGTATCAGCGGCCGTAAACTGAACAGGGTACTCGATAACCTGGAGTTTATCCAGGCAATCGAACTGCTCAGCGCCTGCCAGGCAATTGAATTCCGCCGGCCTTATAAAAGCAGCGAGATCCTTGAATTCGCCCATGAGGTTGTTCGTGAAAAAGTGGGCTTTGCGGAAGAAGACCGGATTTTTGCAGATGATATCAATACCGTTTCAACCATGATCAAGGACTTTTCATTCGTGGAAAAGGTGAAGCGCTTCTGTGACGAAGCGGATGTGGAACTCGATAAAGGGTTTGAACAGTTTACATTCTGATTCCATCGGGAGGACAAAGGGCTTCGCGGGAGAACAATGATTTCTTGGGGAAGAAAAACATTTCATGGGAAAGAAAACGATTTCGTCGGAACAACAATGATCCCATCGGAACAATGATCTTTCCGCGCAGGAGGACAAAGATCTCTGCGGAAAGACAATGATCCCCGCCGATTTTACCACCTCACTCCAATTTTTAACAGCAACGAATACTTCAATATTATGTACGACCCGATAAAATATAAAACCCCTACCGGCGCCACACTCAATTGCAAAGGATGGATCCAGGAAGCAGCGTATCGCATGTTGCTCAACAACCTGGACCCGCAGGTGGCCGAACGGCCGGATGACCTGATCGTATATGGCGGCAGGGGCAAGGCTGCGCGTAATTTCGAATCGCTCGATAAAATCCTGAAAGCATTAACGGTGCTCGATAATGATGAAACATTGCTGGTGCAGTCGGGCAAACCGGTAGGCATGCTCAAAACCCACACCGATGCACCGAGGGTACTGATCAGTAACTCGCAGCTGGTCCCCAAATGGGCCACCTGGGATCATTTTGCCGAGCTCGAAAAAAAAGGTCTCATGATGTATGGACAAATGACAGCCGGTTCATGGATATATATCGGATCGCAGGGTATTGTACAGGGCACCTATGAAACCTATGGCGCTGCCGCAAACAAACATTTTGGTGGTACGCTGAAAGGGACGTTGAACGTAACGGCCGGACTGGGTGGCATGGGCGGTGCACAACCCCTCGCCATCACCATGAACGAAGGTGTTGCGCTGGTGGCCGAAGTGGAGGAATGGCGCATCGACAAAAGACTCGAAACAAAATACCTTGACCTGAAGATAACAGGTATAGATGAAGCGATCGATCGCGCGGTGAAGGCCAGACAGGATGGGGAAACACTTTCAATCGGTGTTCATTGTAATGCCGTGCAACTGCTGGAAAAATTACTCGAACGGAATATTATACCGGATACGCTGACCGACCAGACATCGGCCCATGACCCACTGATTGGTTACTGGCCGCATGAACTGACTGAACAGGCTGCACGGAAAATGAGGGAGACCAATCCGGATGAATACCTTGCCAACGCATACAACTCCATGGTAAAACATGTGCAGCTCATGCTTGAACTGCAGGCAAAGGGAGCCATCACATTTGACTATGGAAATAATATCCGTGCACGTGCACAGGAGAAAGGTGTTTCAAATGCTTTCGACATCCCAGGCTTTGTGCCGGAATATATCCGACCACTTTTTTGCGAAGGCAAAGGTCCTTTCCGATGGGCGGCGCTGAGTGGCGATCCGGCCGACATCGCTGTAACAGATGAAGTAATATCGAGGCTCTTTCCGGAAAACAAAGGCCTTCAGCGCTGGCTGAAACTGGCAAAGGAAAAGATCGCCTTCCAGGGATTGCCCGCAAGGATTTGCTGGCTGGGACAAGGCGAACGGGAAAGAGCAGGCAAAGCGTTTAACGACCTGGTACGTGAGGGAAAAGTAAAAGCCCCGATCGTTATCGGCCGCGATCACCTCGATACCGGATCTGTTGCATCACCGAACCGGGAAACGGAAGCAATGCTGGACGGCAGTGATGCAGTGGCTGACTGGCCAATCCTTAACGCACTGGTCAACACAGCAGGCGGTGCAAGCTGGGTCAGCCTGCATCATGGTGGCGGCGTAGGCATGGGATACAGCATCCATGCAGGTATGGTCATTGTTGCCGATGGCACAAAAGAAGCCGAAGCCCGGCTGGCCCGAGTATTACGCAATGATCCGGGTATGGGTGTCATCCGTCATGCGGATGCCGGGTACGATATCGCCATCAAAGCCGAAAAAGAATCCGGCCTCGATCTTGATGACAGGATCAGTTCTTGAGGATCGTAAATTCAACCCTCCGGTTCAACTGCCTGTTTTCATCGGTATCATTGGCCACCACCGGTTTGGTTTCACCATAACCCTTCGATGTGATCCTTGACGGGTCGATTCCTTTTGACAGGATATATTCCATTACCGAGCGGGCGCGACTATCACTGAGTTTGAAGTTGTAATCATCCGAACCCCTGCTGTCGGTGTGTGCGCTCATTTCAATCACAATGGCCGGGTTCTCTGCCAGCAGTTTCACTACCCGGTCCAGCTCAAGATGCGACTCGGCCCGCAGGTCCCATTTGTCAAAGTCAAAGAATACATTGTTCAGACGGACCACCTGACCAATCTCGATCGGTACCAGGTACAGATCCTTATGGATTTCCTTATGCCCGGCCTTCACCAGTGAATCAAGGTTCAGGTTCTCCGACTGTGCAAAGAATTTATCGGCCGTTGCCCTGATGCTGTAGTTTTTATCATAAGGCAATACAATCTTGAATGAACCGTCATACGCATTGGATAAAGCATTACCCGCCGCAGCGCCATCCGGCAATGTTTCATACACCAGCGATGCACCAATCGGTTGCTGCGTTTTTGCGTTGTATACATTCCCCGTTACCATCACAATCGGGTCAGGCTTTTCTTTCTCCAGCAGTTTCACCCGCACAATATCACTTTCCCCGTATTCACCTACATTGGTAGTCAGGTAGGCATATTCACCACCGGCATCGAGTGTGAAAAATGCATCCCAGTCGGGCGTGTTAATGGGCTCACCGAGGTTAACCGGATCCGACCACTTCTGCCAGGTACTGTCCAGCCGTTTCGACATCCAGATATCGTTGTCGCCAAATCCACCTGGCCGGTCGCTGCTGAAGTAAAGCGTTTCACCATCAGAAGCGAGGTAAGGGGTAAGCTCATTGAATTTCGGAAGGTTGATTTTTTTTCCCAGGCTTTTTGGTTCGCTCCAGTAATCACCGCCTTCGAGAAAGCTTACATAAATATCATTGTTATAACCACCGGTTTCAGGTGTCATGTAAAGCAGCAGCGTTTTTCCATCATGTGCCATGGTAGCACCGGTCTGCCGGCCGCGGTCATACTTCAGGTAATTTTTTATTTTGAGCATTTCAGGTTTGCTCCAGTTCCCGTTGCGCAGGCGCTGGCACATGCTTACACCGTTGCCCACATAATCCCCGTCGATAAATGCATTGCGTATCAGGATGCGGTTGTTGTCGGGCGAGATCCAGTACACCGCATTATAATGATAGGTGTTGAGCGGGTAGGGCAGGTGCATTGCTTCACCCCATTTACCAAAACTGTCCCGTTCGGCATACCAGATATCCTGCGAGTTGCGGACCGACTTGTACTTTGTGTTCATGGGATGGTCCTCGCAGATAAAAAACAGCAGGTTGCCATCGGCCGAAACAGTTGGTCGCAGCTCGGCGAATTCAGTGTTGATCATCGGTCCGAGATTCTCGATTTTTACAATCGTTTCGGCTTTGATGATCCGCTCTTTCTGTTCAATGAGGGAGTCGGGCGAAGGCTGGGCGAAGGAAACGGAAACGCCCATAAAGAGCAGCACCGCGAAGCATAGTTTTTTCACAAGTAAGGATTTCAGCTGCCAAAATAGAAAACATTTCCCGGATTTGCTAGTGCCCCGGAGATGGGTGGGTTCCCGACTGCCCGATCATGGTAAGTATGTCAAGGATCAGCGCTGCCTGTTTTGGGCTGGAGAAGGTCCATGAAAGGGTTTGATTGGTCTTCCCCTCATAATCGATGTCGTTGTGACCCATGTTGAAATAAACCATTTCATAACGGAGGTTGGTCCATACAACCGGGTAGTACCCGCTATGCCATATTTCATGGGGCTTCGGTCCGGTACCCAGCGGGAAACTGGAGGAATCGATACTGGCAATGATCCGGATGTCCTTGTTTTTGCGGAGGTCGTTTTCCCAGCGGTACCATTCATTGGGGGCAGCGTGTATAGTATCGGTCATGGTACCCCCTTTGAACCCCTCGATCTTCAGTACCGCTGAAGTAGGACGCCAGGTATTGGACACGTAACTGCCCGACCCCAGGAACTCATTGTGATACCAGTTCCAGTCCTGCGGATAATCCGACGGCGTGAGCGCAAATGCCGCAAAGTGGAAGCCCATCCATCCGCCGCCTTTTTCCATATATCTCCGGAACGCCTCGCGCTGCGCAGGTTTCTCCGGCCGGGTATCGAGGAACAGGACTACCTGGTAGTTGGCCAAAAAACTATCATTTAAATTATCCCAGTTGGAAGTGGTATCGTACGTGAACCCTGCAGTCGCCGAATTTTTATGGAACCAGGCATTGGCCTCCTGTACAAAACTGATATGGGCCTGGTCATGCCGCCCTGTAAAAAAAGCAATGGCCTTGAAACCTGCACGCGTATGGCCCGTCAGCTGCGTGTTTGCTGCCGCACGGAGCGCCAGGTTGGAAAGCAGCAGGAAGAAAATTTGCAACAGGATTTTTTTCATATTAATCAACCATTTTAAAAAGGGGGTGGATAAACCATAACGTCGTTTCACCGTTCACATATTCATTCGGCAAAGGCTGCTGATTCTTGCTAAATTTAATGATTAATCGAACTTAAACCTTAACACATGCAGGACAGGATCAGGAATATCAGTAAGGAACTTCTCTCGGGCAACTGGTACAAACTATGGAAATACAGCTATGAAATAATGCAGAAAAATGGCGAATGGGAAAACCAGCAACGCGAAGCCTATGATCGCGGTAATGGGGCCGCTATTTTATTGTACAACCGGGAAAAAGGTACGGTGATCCTGACTCGTCAGTTCCGGCTGCCAACGTACATCAACGGCAATCCGGAAGGATACATGATCGAAGCCTGTGCGGGCCTGCTGGATAAGGATAATCCGGAAGAAGAAATCCGACGGGAAACAGAAGAGGAAACCGGATTCCGCATCCATCACGTGGAAAAAGTGATCGAGGCATACATGTCACCGGGCTCGGTAACCGAAATTCTTTACCTCTTTGTGGCGGAATACAATGAATCGATGAAGGTGAACGACGGGGGCGGACTGGCAACCGAACAGGAAAACATCGAAGTAATGGAACTGCCGTTCAGCAAGGCTTTTGACATGATCGGCACGCGCGAAATCCGCGATGCAAAAACGATCCTGCTGCTGCAGCATGCAAAACTGGGCGGGCTGCTGAACTGATCCGGCAGCCGAATGCCGCAACAAACCCGGCATTGTGTTGTTACTAAAACATAAATCAACCCATTATGGCAAAAGTATGGTTCATTACCGGATGCAGTACCGGTTTCGGTCGCGAACTGGCAAAACAGGTGCTCGAACTTGGTGACCAGGTGGTAGTCACCGCCCGTAATACAAAGGACATAAAAGACCTGGCCGATGCCTATCCGCAGACAGCCCTGGCCCTCCGGCTGGATGTTACCAAAGCAGACGATGTTAAATCTTCCGTAGCACAGGCATTCAGCCACTTTAAAAAGATCGACGTACTGGTAAATAACGCAGGCATCGGTTATTTCGGGGCCATCGAGGAAAGTGAGGAAGACGAGGTGCGCCGGATGTTTGAGATAAATTTCTTCGGTCTGGCTGCCATGACAAAGGAAGTGCTGCCCATTATGCGCAAACAAAAAAGCGGGCATATCGTCAATATTTCTTCTATCGGCGGACTGGTTGCTTTTCCCGCAGTCGGTTTTTATAACGCGACCAAGTTTGCCGTTACCGGTTATTCCGAAGCCCTGTCAAAAGAAACGGCCCACCTGGGTATCAAGGTGACCGTGGTAGCGCCAAGTGGTTTCCGGACCGACTGGGCCGGACGCTCGGCCAATAACAGCAAGATCGTGATCGATGACTACGCACCCTCTGCGCACCAGAACAAGGATGCTATACGAGGTTACAGCGGTAGCCAGCCAGGTGATCCGGTGCGCGCGGCCAAAGCAATCATCAAGGCGGTTAATTCGCCCGAACCGCCATTGCGACTGCTGCTTGGTGCCGCGGCCCTCAAAGGAGGCCGCAATAAACTGGAAGAACTTAAAAAGGATTTTGATACCTGGGAGCAGGACACCATAGGGGCCGACTTTCCGAAGGAGTAACGGGGTTGCGGGTCATGACAGCCCTCCGCCAAATCTTACGTACTTTTGCCGGATGCAGGCTAAAACACTCGATACAGAACAGGTACTATCCAATCTCAATATAGAGGCACTCAACGACATGCAGCTGAAATCGCTGGAAGCTAACCGGCTCCACCAGCATGTGATCCTGCTGTCGGCCACCGGTTCGGGAAAGACGCTGGCCTTCCTGCTGCCCGTGCTGGAGCGGCTGGACCAGTCCATCCCCGGCACACAGGCCATGATCATTGTACCGTCGCGCGAACTGGCCCTCCAGATTGAACAGGTGTTCAAGAATATGGGAACTGGTTACAAAATCACCTGCACATATGGTGGCCACAAACGGGAGACTGAAGAGAATAACCTGAAGCAACCGCCTGCATTGATTGTTGGCACGCCGGGCAGGGTGGGTGAC
>SDZZ01000691.1 GCA_004173255.1 Chitinophagaceae bacterium
AAAAAAGCGGTCGCTTCCGGAAACCTGTTTGCCGGAGCCCTGCAGGTATTGTGCAATGGCGCTCATGCCGGTTCCGGCGAGCCCGATGAAGAAGGGATGTTTGAAATCGTTGATTGTCCTGATCATGGCAGCAAGTATAAGGATAAAATAATGAAGCCGGTAGTTATTGATTCTTTTTCTGGCTTGCCCGGATCATTTCCGGATAACCCTGTTTTTTCGCCAAAGCTGTGACCGCCATCGCTATTCGTTTTGCGCGGGTTTCCGTCGTCTTTGCCGAATCGATCCATTTGCTGAAATAGTTCTGGTGACCCTGCGCCAGTGATTTGAAAAACTCCATGGCGGGTGGTTCATCAGCAAGGCAGTCCATCAGTTCTCCGTTCAGCACATAGCCCTCTTTGTCTTCCTGCAACCTGACCCTGATCATGGACCCTTTCTTTTTACCCGTCCCTTTGCGCATGTCGGCGTTGAACGCAATGATGAAGGAGCCGTCACCCATTGGCAGCAGGGCGACACCAGCGATTTTGAAATCATCGAGTTTTCCTTTCACCCGGAAGCCCTTGCGGGTGTTGGGTTTTATCTCATCTGCCAGGTCTGCCGGGATAAGGATATAGGTCCAGCCAGTCTTCTCTCCCATTTTGGAGAATTGCAGTAATGTGGTAGTAAAGTCGATCATGCTTGCAGGTCAAAATTACTGTATGCAGTTCAACCGGGAAAGAAGTCAGGGCAGTTTATGGGCACGAAAAAGGGCTGGAAACATTCCAGCCCTTTCATATACGTTGTGTCCCTGGTTATGGACTTAATCGTTTTTCACTTTCTTTTCGCCGGTTTCCCCGTCGATCTTGGTTTTTTTATCACCATCCTTGATTTTGACGTCACCATCCTCGTCAACTTTCATTTTATAATCGCCACTTTTGATTTTAAGTTCGCCCTGCACATCGCCGGACTCGATATCTCCCACGTATTTGATATCACCACTTTCGGTCTTTACGAGTTTGCCATTAATTTTTGCACCGGTACGACCGTAGATAGTATCGTTGGTCTGGTTATCTACATAGATATATACCGGTTTCTTGGTTTCAGCATTCACCATTCCACCCGAAGACGATTTCTCGATGTTGATCGTTTTTCCCGTTTCGAGATCGGTGTACCTTGCGCTTTCATTTGCACATGATGCAAGTAACAGGGCAGCTGATATAACGGTAAGTGTCTTTTTCATATAAAACTATTTTCCCTAGCGTTTGCAAATAGAAGGCCATTTGCATCCACCCTTAAAGCCATGGGAAAAATGTGGAATATATTGCCATTATCGGGGGCGGACGAACGCCGAAGTGGCCAGGATCTGGCCGGTATGCCGCTGCATATGTTCTGCAGCATGAAAGAGCAGTCCAATCATGGTGGAAGGAATTTTTTTCCGGCCCACGAACCGGGTTTCGGTTAGCCTGGCCGGATCCGTGGCTGCCAGTTTTTCCAAAGAGACATTCACCTGCATTTCGAGTTTTTCCAGGAGTGATGCAAGGGTAATACTGTCGTTGGCCCGGCCCTCATTCGAAAGATAGGCGAGTTGGGCCGGCGAAAGCTCCCCTCCCGCGGCGTAAGTAAAAAGACGGTCAAGCACCCCTGTTATATGCTGCAGGTGGAAACCCACCGATGCAACACCAGCAGGTCGTTCCCATATTAAGCTATCATTAAGAGCAGAAGTATATTTCCGTATTTCTTCCATGGCCTGCACAATTGCGTGCGCGGCCGGCTGCAGCAGTGCTGGTATTCCAGGC
>SDZZ01000692.1 GCA_004173255.1 Chitinophagaceae bacterium
TATAGGTATGTTGTGCATTTTGTGCAGAGGATGTATTATTTGCCCCGCTTGCAGGGTCACCAAAATTCCAGGACCAGGCGCTGATGGTTGCTGGTGCAACAGTTGTACTGTTATCCGTGAATTGGGCTACCGGATCCAATAAACATACTTCGGGTAAACTAAATGCCGCGGTTGGAAGCGTGGAGATGGTTACAGTTCTTTGCACCGGTGCTGCTGTGCAACCTTCATCGTTGGAAACTGTTAAAGTAACAGTATAGGTGCCGGGAGCTGCAAAAACATGCGTGGGGTTTTGTAAAGCAGAACTGTTGGCGGCGCCACTGGCGACATCACCGAAATCCCATATCCAGCTATTAACAGCTCCGACATTAGGAACGGAATTGTCTGTAAAATTAATGGTCCTTGTCGCGCAGGATGGAGCACTGAAACTGAATGCACCGGTTGGAAGTGGATGCACCGTTACGACAGCACTTCCTGCTTGAGCCTGTGTACAGGCTGTAGGGCTTGCATCCCGCACACTTACCAGGTTGTAGGTAAATGGTCCGGCGGTTGTGGTAGGAACGATAACGCTTGCCGTATTTCCGGTACTAACTACTGTTTGTGGAGCACCTCCATTGATATTATAGGTAAAGGTATACGGTGCAGTGCCGACTGATCCTGTAAATGAAACTGTAGGTGCGGGACCATTGATGCAAACTTCTGTAGTGCCGGCAATACTGGCTGTTGGTAAAGGATTAACCACTACAATTGCAGAGCCGGTTTGTGGCTGGCCGCAGGCAGTTGCACTTGCGTCTCTCACACTCAACAGGTCATAGGTAAAGGTACCTGCGATAGCAGTTGGAACCGGTAAGTTCACCGAGTTGCCCACTGTACTGGTAATGGATTGAACCGCGCCACCATTGATGGTATAATTAAAAGTAAAGGGCTGAACACTTCCACCCGCTGCTGTAAATGTAAGTTGAGGAGCTGTTGCATTTCGGCAAACCGTTGTTGCTCCCGTTAGCGTGGCCGTTGGCAATGGATTTACTATTACCCGCGCGGTATCTGGCATAGCCTGAAAACAGCCAGCTGTGCCGGCCGCATCACGCACATTCACGAGATAGTAGTTAAAGGTACCCGTTACAGCGGTGGGTACGGGTACGTTCACACTGTTCCCGGTAATGGTCGTTATTGTTTGTGGCGCACCATTGTTCACATTATAAGTGAAAGTGAAAGGCGCTGTACCCGTTGTTCCGGTAAAAACTACATTAGGAGATGGTGCATTGTGACACACGGTTATATCACCTGAAACATTCGCTATTGGTAATGGATTGATGACGATCTGTTTGGAGATGGTATCACTTAAACAACCAGGAGTAGTTATGTTGGAAAACCGCACAGTATAAGTGCCGGGTGCAGAAAAGTTGTGAGTAGGGTTTCTTAAAGTAGAAATATTTGCAGCGCCACTTCCCGGATCTCCGAAGCTCCACCACCAGCGGTAGGTCGGTTTTACGGTAGTGGTCTGGTCATTGAATTGAACAATTTGGTCAACACAACCATTGTGGGTCCAGTCAAAATCTGCAATAGGAGGATTGTTCACTTCCAGGTCGAAATTTATTTCCTGTTCGTTGCCACAACCTTCAGCAGTGGCAGCATAAGCAGTAATAATTACGGGGAAAGTTCCAACGGTGTTGAAACTGTAGGATGTTGGCAATGAATACCAATAGATCGTTTTACCATTAACAATAGTGGTGGAATCTGCATCCGACGGAACCGGAGGATTAGAATATGTT
>SDZZ01000194.1 GCA_004173255.1 Chitinophagaceae bacterium
CTTTAAATACTCTTTCAGCTTCTGCAGGCAACGGTACTTGTTATTCCGGGCGGTTGCGTCGGTCCAGTCATATGCCTGTGCGATGGTGCTCATCGATTCCTTTTTAAAATAGAACCGGGTGAGTACCTCCTGGCACGACTGACCCAGCCGCGTAAAGTTCTTCCGCACCGCCTGCAGGTATGCCTGCTGCTCGGGCCCCGTTGTTACCTCATCCGCCTGGTCTACCTGGTCTTCCATCAGTGGCACCGTTTTCAGGTAGCGGCCCGAACGCAAATGGTCCATCCATTTGTTACGGGCAATGCGGTACAGGTAACCGGAAAGGGCAGTATCATTTTCGGGAATGAATTTGTCGAGCTGGATATTCCGCCAGCAGGCAAGGAATGCCTCCTGGAAAATATCCCGGGCTTCGTCGGCCGAGCCATTATTGGCCAGGATAAATTTCTCCACTTTGGGATAGTTTTCCTGGTACAAGGCCTTGAGCACACGGTTATCGTCTGCTTTTATGGCTTCGATCTGGTTCTTGGCTGAGTTCGTGGTGGTAGCTGTATCCTGACGCATAAAGTCAGGCAAAAGATACTTAAAAACTCAATCGCGTTCCAAAATTGATTCCCGTATTTCCGGTGGTTCCCGAACGAACTCAATACTTTAGTTATGGTTCACCGATACATCGACCTGTAGTTGGGAATGTCATCAATCCGTTTACAAAACAGGGGTTTCACCTTAGTGTCACCCCCGGGTTGCGAAGGGCTTACATAACCTGGAAAAGTTGTATGTGATTGCCGCAGGTATCTTCGAGGACGGTAATGGTAACCGGTCCCATGGCTGTTGGCTTCATACTGAATGTTACCCCCGCGGCAGACAGGCGATCGTATTCCGCCTGCACATCGTCCACTAAAAATGCCGTACAGGGAATGCCGGCCTTAAAAAGTTCCTGCTGCCACACCCTCGCAGGAGCAAAGGCCATTGGCTCCAGCACCACTTCTGTACCATCGGGTTCCTCGGGTGATACCACTGTAAGCCAGCGATGCTCGCCCATGGGGATGTCATTTTTTTTTATAAACCCGAGTTTGCCGGTATAGAACTGCAACGCTTTTTCCTGGTCATCGACCATAACACTTAACAGACGGACTTTCATTTGATGTTTTTATAAGTTAGGATTGCAATCTGCCGACTCTGCGTGGAATTCACCTCTTTAATTGTGCTTTTGTTGAAAGGAGCGGCTCGTACCCATCCCGGCCATCCGGTATCCCGATGGCGTCACACCCATTTTCTTTTTAAACAATCCGCTGAAGGTGGTCGGACTTCCAAACCCTATCGCATGACAAGTATCCAGCACGGAAGTACCCTGTTTCAGCAAAACGGCCGACTGCTTTAACCTCACTTCAGTCAGGTACTGCAGGGGACTGCTCCCGTAAAGTGCCCGGAATCGGCGGGCAAAATGAAATCGGGACACCAGGGCCACCCGGGCCAGGCTTTCGAGTGAGTGGTCATCGGCATACTGCCGGTCAATGAGTTGTTTTACAGCGACCACCCGCCGGCTGCTGTCCGTGTGGTAGCCCAGGGCGGACCTCATCCGCAAAACTTCTGTCTCAAAATACAACATATCAATTTGTTAGATTGCTGACCCGCCCCCAACAGGCGATTAATTCCCGTGAATTTAAAGGATTTTCCAAACGAATCAGTGCCCCAGCCACCCCTTCCATTTTTCAAACTTTATTTATACTTTTTTGTATAAATAGCGGTACTTTTGCCGACAATTACAGACGAAGTAAACGCCCTACATTATGGATGATAAGTTCAGCAGTATTGAACAGACGGTTTTAAGTGATTATAAATACGGGTTTGTAACGGATATTGAGTCAGACAACGCCCCTAAGGGATTGGATGAGAGCACTGTACGTTTTATTTCCGCCAAGAAGAATGAGCCGGAATGGATGCTCGAATGGCGCCTGAAAGCCTTTGGTCAGTGGCTGAAGATGAAGGAGCCGGACTGGGCCAATATCGACTACCCGCCGATCAACTACCAGGATATCATTTATTACGCCGCCCCCAAACAGAAGATCAGTGTGGACAGCCTGGATGATATAGATCCGGAACTCCGCAAGACTTTTGATAAACTCGGTATTTCCCTCAACGAACAGAAACGTTTAAGCGGGGTTGCCGTCGACGCGGTTATCGATAGTGTCTCCATTGCCACCACTTTCAAAGGCCAGCTGGCCGAGCAGGGAATCATTTTCTGCTCCATGAGCGAAGCGATCCAGGAACATCCCGACCTGATCAGGAAATACCTCGGCTCCGTTGTTCCCATTACCGATAACTATTTTGCCGCACTGAACGCTGCCGTTTTCAGTGATGGTTCGTTCTGTTACATTCCAAAAGGTGTCCGTTGCCCCATGGAGCTGTCGACCTATTTCCGGATCAACGCCGAAAATACCGGGCAATTTGAACGTACACTCATTGTTGCCGAAGAAGGTTCCTATGTCAGCTACCTGGAAGGTTGCACCGCACCCATGCGCGATGAGAACCAGTTGCACGCAGCCGTGGTGGAACTGATTGCACAGGATCATGCAGAAATAAAATATTCCACCGTACAGAACTGGTACCCCGGTGACAAAGACGGTAAAGGCGGGATCTACAACTTCGTTACCAAACGCGGCATCTGCCATGAGAGTGCAAAAATTTCCTGGACGCAGGTTGAAACCGGCTCATCAATTACCTGGAAATACCCGAGCGTTATCCTGAAAGGCGATAACTCGACGGGTGAATTTTATTCAGTGGCTGTAACCAACAACCACCAGCAGGCCGATACCGGTACAAAAATGCAGCACCTGGGTAAAAACACCCGCAGCCGCATTGTATCAAAAGGGATCTCGGCAGGCGTAAGCCAGAACAGCTACCGTGGACTGGTGCATATCAGCAAACGCGCCGATAATGCCCGCAACTATTCCCAGTGCGATTCGTTGCTGCTGGGTGATAAATGCGGTGCGCACACGTTCCCTTACATAGAAGTAAAAAACAAAAGCGCGGTGGTGGAACATGAGGCCACTACCTCCAAGGTTGGGGAAGACCAGATCTTCTATTGCAACCAGCGCGGCATCGATACAGAAACAGCCGTGGCACTCATCATCAACGGGTTTGCCCGCGAGGTGATGAACCAGCTTCCGATGGAGTTTGCCGTGGAAGCACAAAAATTATTAGCTATCAGTCTGGAAGGTAGCGTCGGATAAAACACACAAAAAACAAGCAGAGCATATGTTGCGTATTCAAAATTTGCAGGCAGGTATTGAAGGAAAACAAATCCTGAAAGGGATTAACCTGGATATCAAACCAGGTGAGGTACATGCCATCATGGGACCAAATGGTTCCGGTAAGAGCACCCTGGCATCCGTACTGGCCGGCAGGCAGGACTACACCGTTACCGGTGGTTCTGTAACATTTGATGGAAAAGACCTGTTGGATCTTTCTCCTGAAGCCCGTGCGGCAGAAGGGATTTTCCTCGGTTTCCAATACCCGGTGGAAATACCCGGACTGAGCACGACCAATTTCGTAAAGACAGCCGTTAACGAAGTACGCAAGTACCGTGGCCAGGACCCGCTCGATGCGGTCGGATTCCTGAAACTGATGAAGGAAAAGATGGCACTGATGGAAATGGACCAGGCGATGCTGAGCCGTTCACTGAACGAAGGCTTCTCCGGTGGGGAGAAAAAAAGGAATGAGATTTTCCAGATGGCGATGCTGAATCCCAGGATGGCCATCCTTGATGAAACCGATTCCGGCCTGGATATCGACGCCATCCGCGTTGTAGCCAATGGGGTAAATAAATTACGCAATAAGGACAATGCAGTACTCGCGATCACGCACTACCAGCGCCTGCTCGATTACCTGGTACCCGACTTTGTACACGTACTGTACAACGGCCGTATCGTAAAATCAGGCACCAAGGAACTCGCACTGGAACTCGAAGAAAGGGGATACGATTTCATCAAGAATGAGATGTCCCAGGAAGTGGAAGCATAATATTATAACTGCATTTAGTAATGAATAATATCTCCTATTTAAAGGAAAAGTTTGACGAGATCCAGTCAAAGGACAGCGGCCTTTCCGGCATCCGCCAGAAAGCCTTTGATGCCTACGCCAAACTCGGCATCCCGACCGTTCGCAACGAAGAATGGAAGTACACGCGCGTTAGCGGGATTTTTAACCAGGATTATAAACTGGCCGAAATCCATCCGGTATCCGTGGAAGTGGAAGACTTTGAAACCTTCCGTTTACCAGGCTGCGAAAATGCCAACCAGCTTGTTTTTATCAATGGCGTTTACAGCACCGGGCTTTCCACTATCCTCTCCCCATCCCTTTCGGTGATGGGTCTGGAAGAAGCTGCTGCCGGAGAATTCAGCAGCATCGTTGCTGAAAATTTCAACCATAGTGCCCGGTTCCTGAAAGACGGGATCAATGCACTGAATACCGCATTTATCCATGGCGCTGTATTCATTGCCGTGAAAAAGAACAAGGCGGTGGAACATCCCGTTTACATCTATAATATTACCGACGCCCGCAACGAGCCCGTGCTTTCCCAACCACGCAGCCTGGTCTATGTGGCCGAAAATGCGCAGGTGGAAATGGTGGAAACATATAATACCATCGGGCATAGCGACAGCATCGTAAACCAGGTGATGGAAATAGTGGTGGAAAAAGATGCGTTCGTTTATTATTACAAGATCCAGCAGGACAGCAGCCAGGCAAGCCAGGTGAGCACCACCCATATCCGCCAGGTTGGAAAAAGTTTTGCGCAGGCAGTAACGATTTCGCTCAGCGGGAACATTGTGCGGAACAACCTGCACGCCATCCTTGAAGCACCTTTTGCGGAAGCGCATATGTACGGGCTGTACCTGCAGAAGGGCAACAGCCATGTCGACAACCATACCCTGGTTGACCATGCCGTACCTAACTGCGAAAGCAATGAATTATATAAGGGGATTCTCGATGATAACTCCACCGGGGTTTTTAACGGGAAAGTAATGGTGCGCAAGGACGCGCAGAAGACCAACGCTTTCCAGTCGAACAAAAACATCCTGCTGTCCGATAACGCAAGCGTGAACACCAAGCCACAGCTTGAAATCTATGCAGATGATGTGAAATGCTCGCACGGATGTACCATCGGCAGCCTCGATCCGGAAGGACTGTTTTACCTGCAATCGCGCGGCATTCCCCGGAAAGCCGCTATGGCACTGCTCCTGCAGGGATTTGCGGTGGACGTAACCAGCCAGATCAAACCCGCTGCTATCCGGGCATATGTAGAAGACATGATCATTGAACGTTTAAGCACAGAAGCATGACAACATTAACGGCTCCCATATCGACGGATTTCCAGGTCGAAGAAATCCGCAAACAGTTTCCCATCCTTAACCGGGAAATAAAGGGCCGGCCGTTGGTATACCTCGATAATGCAGCGACGACCCAGAAACCACAGGCGGTGATCGATGCACTGGTAAATTATTATACCGGCTATAACGCCAACATCCATCGTGGTATTCACACACTGGCAGAAGAAGCAACAGCGGCATTTGAAGCTACGCGTGATACAGTGCGGGCATTTATCAATGCGCCCTTGCGTGAAGAAGTGATTTTTACCTCCGGTACCACTGACGGCATCAACCTGGTGGCGGCTACCTGGGGTCGTGCGAATATTAATGAAGGCGACGAAATCATTGTAACGGGGATGGAACACCATTCCAATATTGTTCCCTGGCAGCTTCTTTGCCTGGAGAAAAAGGCAGTTCTTAAGGTGATCCCGGTGAATGACCGGGGTGAACTGGAGCTGGATGTTTTTGAAACATTGTTGACCTCCCGCACAAAATTTGTTTCGGTGGTGCATGTGTCCAACGCCCTTGGAACGGTGAACCCGGTAAAAGAGATTGTTGCGATGGCGCATAAAGCCGGGGCATTGACACTGGTGGATGGCGCGCAATCGAGCGTTCACCTCCATATCGATGTGCAGGACCTGGATTGTGATTTCTTTGCCCTGTCGGCCCACAAATTATACGGTCCCACTGGCGTGGGTGTATTATATGGTAAGAAGGAAATACTGGAAGCCATGCCTCCGTACCGTGGTGGTGGAGAAATGATCAAGGATGTCACTTTCGAGCTGACCACATACAATGACCTGCCCTATAAGTTTGAAGCCGGCACCCCGAATATCGCGGATGTGGTGGCGTTCAAGGCAGCGATGGATTTTGTGCAGGAAACCGGGAAGGAAAAGATAGCGGCGTACGAACAGGAGCTGGTGCAGTATGCGACCGGCAAACTGGAAGCGCTGCCTGGATTACGGATCGTTGGACAGGGAGCCCACAAGGCCAGTGTGATTTCATTCGTGATCGCCAATGTTCATCCGGCCGATATCGGGGTGCTGCTCGACAACCAGGGCATTGCGGTGCGAACCGGTAACCATTGTGCGCAGCCGCTGATGGACCAGTATTGTATCCCCGGCACTATTCGTGCATCGTTTGCGATGTACAATACGCGGGAGGAAGTGGACTTAATGGTGACGGCGCTGCAGAAAGCGATTAAGATGCTGTTGTAGGGTTGTTGCGGGCAGTATTGTCATCCTGAGCAGAGCATTGTCATCCTGAGCGAAGCGAGGGAACTGGAAGCGAAGCATTGTCATCCCGAGCGCAGCGAGGGAACTGGAATCAAAGTTGTCCTTGAAGACACAAACATCAACGAATCAACACATGAGTGTAACACTAACCATACGTGACATTGAAAAGGAAATCGTTGAGGAGTTCGGCCTCTTCGATACGTGGGAGGAAAAGTATGAATACCTCATCGACCTGGGCAAACGTCTACCGCCATTAGCTGATGAATTTAAAACAGAAGCAAACACGGTAAAGGGCTGCCAGAGCACGGTGTGGCTGACGGCCGGTTACCGGGACGGACTGGTTCACTTCCAGGCCGATAGTAACACGGTCATCACAAAGGGACTGATCAGCATGCTGGTCCGTGTTCTTTCCGGCCATCGCCCTGATGATATAATTAACGCACCGCTCGATTTTATCAAAGAGATCGGCATGACCACCCACCTTGCGCAAACCCGTTCCAACGGGCTGGCCGCGATGGTACGACAAATGAAAAATTTCGCATTGGCCTTTAAAGTCAAAAATGAAATGTGATGGAGAACCAGGAATTAAAGCAGATAGACACAACGGAACTGAAGGAAAAGGTGATCGAAGTCCTCAAAACGATTTTTGATCCTGAATTGCCTGTAAATATTTATGAACTTGGCCTTATTTACGAAGTGGACATTATGCCACTGAATAATGTCCAGATCGTGATGACACTGACGGCACCCAGTTGCCCTGCGGCGCAGTCGTTGCCCATTGAGGTAGACCAGAAAGTACGCGAGATTGAAGGGGTGAATGATGTGTATGTATCGGTGACCTGGTCACCCGCCTGGAATAAAACAATGATGTCGGAAACCGCCCAGCTCGAACTGGGATTCATGTAATTTTTATAAACGTTACTCATGAAGATCACCTCCCAGGAAGAATATGGTTTACGTGTGCTGATCAGGATCGCCGGTTGTAACTCGGCGGCAGGTATGAGTATCCCGCAACTCAGCGAAGCGGAAGGCCTCACCAGCCATTACGTGGCTAAACTGACCAGGCTGCTTCGTATGGCAGGTTTCATCAACAGCACCAAGGGCACCAAAGGTGGCTATATCCTTGCCCGCCCTTCAACCGAGATTGTGATCAATGATGTGCTTAAAGCCCTTGGCGGAGCACTGTTCAGTGAACAGTTCAAACCCGCCAATGATGGCGGCCTTGAACTTTGCACCAACTCTGTCGATTGCACCGCCCGCTCACTCTGGCAGATGATCCAGTTTACCGTGGACCAGCTGCTCAACCAGGTTACGCTCCACAGCCTGGTTAATCCCGACAAAGATTCCGCCGCCCGTTCACTCGAAGCATTACTCCGCCCTTCTATTGAGAAAAAACTGATGAAGGACCTGGGGGTGATGGTTCCCTGATTTCTCCGAACAGATCTGACAATATGGAATCAGATCTACTCTGACCATTCAGGGTGAACTTATACCCGATCAGGTATAATTATTAACATTCGCCTATAAATATACCCGATCAGGTATATTTACAAAGAAATACGTATTTTTATACCCGAAAAGGTATAATGCATCACACAAACAATATAGCGGCATTCGTGAAGTTCATGCGGAATAAGAACAACATGACACAACCAGAACTGGCCAACAAG
>SDZZ01000693.1 GCA_004173255.1 Chitinophagaceae bacterium
ACCACGCCAACCAATTGCAGTAACGGGGTCATCAATATTACCGCAACGGGCGTAGGACCAAGCACCTATTCACTGATAAAATATGAAGGGTTCAACACGAACATCACACCAACCGTTTACACCTCCCAGAACATCTATACCAACCTTTCACCGGGCGTTTATTACATCGCCTCGAAAGACGCCTGCGGAAACACCACCAATGCGACGTACAGTACGCCCAGGGTAGTGCTGGGCGCTGGTTTTCCAACAGTAGAGTTTGGAAGCACCCTTGCCTACCAGACCGATTCCTGTTACCAGGACCTCACCGCTTACCAGGCAACTGGTTTTGGCCCGTTTGAGTATAGTATTTCGCAGCCAATGCAGAACCCGGTAAGTCCACGTGTATACGGGCCATGGCAAACATCAAGGGTGTTCGATAGTATCAGCACCGGTGGACTCCTGCTCGTGCGTGCAAAGGATGCCTGCGGATCCATCAGCGATAGCGCGCGGGTGAATGTAAACGTGCAGGCACCGGAAGTGTTTAGTCACCAGGTGCTGCCCGATCCACAGGCCTGCTTCAAACAGATTGTGGTTGGAGCCGATCGTGGATTCAAACCATACACATACGGATATGGATTCAACTACTCACCGAATTTCACGTGGCAGAACAGCGATACCATCCAGGCACCACCGGGTATCTACCAGTTGCTGGTACAGGACCGCTGCAAAGTGATCAGTTATTTTTCCTATAATTATATGGTTGACCTGCCGGCAGATATTTGCCCGCTCCGGACTACCACCGGTGAGTACCTGTCTTCATCAACCAACAGCTGCACCGATATGTCCGGCAACAAATGGACCGATGTCCGGGACGACCTGGGTAATGTGATTTACTCCATCAACCCGGCTAATAACACACTAAGCAATGTATGCTGGGGTGTTAAGGTAACGGACAACGGATATGTGCAGGGCAGGCCGGGGATGGTCAATGGCAAGCGGATTTATTTCCTGGATCGCAATGTATTCATACAGCCGGCCGCCGGAACAGTCATCAATGATTCGGTTGGCATACGTATTTACATCACCTATGATGAATATTCCCGGCTTGCCAGTGTAACGGGAAGCAGTGCCGGCCAGATAGCACCTGAACAATTGATGATCCTGAAGATCAAAGGAACGGCCGGGGCACCATCCGACCTGGAAGTAACCAATGACCAGACCGTTCCCGCTGCAAACCTTACCATCATCCATCCAACCGTAGGCATGTTTGGCGAAAACTATTACCTTGAATTCAAAGTCAGGGATTTCTCGGAGTTCAACCCTTTTTATAACGAAGAGATTGCGCTGCCGCTTGACTTCCTTAGTTTCAACGTGAAAAAAGCCGGTACTGTTGCAGCGCTGGATTGGTCGACCGAAAATGAAATCAATACCAGCCGCTTCGATATAGAATGGGGCACAGATGGCACCCGTTTCAGGAGTATCGGAACGGTGACGTCGATGTCAACCGAGGGCGTTCACCACTATTCCTTTACCCATGGTCTTCCGGCATCCGGCATAAATTACTACCGGATCAAACAGATCGATATTGATGGCCGCTCCAGGTATTCAGCAGTGGCAATACTCGATGGCACAAAGGCTGGCAGTCTTCAGGTATCACCGAACCCGGTGCGTGAAAAACTGGTGATCCGGTCTTCCGAAAGTGTTTCGAGATAATCCAGGGAGGAAAGACGTGATGACTTCCAGTCGGAGGTACAATGCTCCACAGTGTACCAATAG
>SDZZ01000694.1 GCA_004173255.1 Chitinophagaceae bacterium
GGAACGCTATTCGGGAGGTGGCTATCTGATCATCCAGCAGCTGATAGAAGACATCAGCGGAAGTACTTTTGCAGCATTTGTGCAAAAGCAGATCTTTGATCCACTGCAGATGGAGCACACCACCTACAGCCACTATCCTGACGCGGAACTCAGGATGGACATTGCCCGCGGCCACGAGGACAACGGCAAGGTAGACCCCAAAAGAAAATATAACCTCTACCCGGAAATGGCGGCGGCCGGTCCTTGGACCACCCCGAGCGACCTGGCCAGGCTCATCATCGCCATCCACCAGGCCAGCAGGGGAGAAAATAAGGTATTGGCTGGCCCGAAACTTATCGCCCAGATGCTCACTCCCCAGCTCAACGCCATGGGACTTGGACTGAACCTGAAGGGCGCAGACCAAGTGCTCGGCTATTGGCACGCTGGAAACAATGCCGGTTACACCGGGATGCTGTTTGCCATTACCGGCACAGGTCAGGGGGCGGTCGTGCTGACCAATTCCAATGCAGGGGAATACCTTGCTCTGGAAGCTGTACGCAGCATTGCCAATGCCTACAACTGGCCGGTGATGAAAACGATCAATGAGCAGCCGCTGGAAAACATCAACGCCTACCTCGGGCTGTATAAGGTGGGCGAAAAGGATGCACTGGTATTTACCCAGCAAAAAAACCAGCTGTATTTCAACAAGGCTGGCTCCAAGACCAGCTACCGGTTATACAAGGCCGAAGATGGAAGCTTCCGAATGATAGAAAAGCCGGACAACCTGAGTTTCACGTTCAACGTGGATACTGCCGGAATTATCACTGGTGCAACCATGTACGAGAATGCAGGTAGCGTAAATATAATGACCAAGAGTGTATATTAAAATTAAAACGCAGCTTTCCGGCTACAACAAAACAGTTTTCGGCTACAAAACCCAAATGCTTAGTACCGAGATTTGTAGCATCAAAAACATAGACACTATGAAAGTATTCGTAACAGGAGCCACTGGCTTCGTCGGCACAGCAGTAACAGCAGAACTCATCAATGCAGGGCACCAGGTCCTGGGTCTTGCAAGATCAGCCGAAGCAGAACAGAAACTTATCGAAGCGGGTGCAGCCCCTCACCGTGGAGATCTCACCGACCTAGAAAGTTTAAAGGCGGCAGCAGCAATCTCAGATGCGGTCATCCACCTGGGCTTCATCCATGACTTTTCGAAATTCGCCGAGATGTGCGAGCTCGACGGCAGGGTGATTGGTACGATAGGTGAAGCACTGGAAGGCAGCAATAAGCCATTCCTCATTACCTCGGGAACCGCCCTGTTCTCCAAGACCGGCATCACTACAGAAACCGACACTACGCCCGCATACCATCACCCAAGGATGGCAACAGAAATCGCGGCAGATCAAGTCGCAGCCAAAGGCGTAAAGGTCGCAGTGATCAGGCTCTCCCCATCGGTACATGGAGAAGGCGACAGGATCGGCTTTGTACCACTACTGATCAGCATCGCAAAGCAAAAGCAGGTATCGGCCATGGTGGGCGAAGGCAGCAACCACTGGCCAGCGGTGCACAGGCTGGATGCTGCAAAGCTCTACCTATCTGCACTAGAAACTGATTTTGAGAGCGGGACAAGGTACCATGCTGCTGCAGAAGAGGGCATCCCTTTCAGGGAAATCGCATCGGCGATCGCAGCAACCTTGAACGTTCACCTGATCTCCCTGGACGAGGAAAAAGCGGCCGAGCACTTCGCCTGGTTCGCCC
>SDZZ01000195.1 GCA_004173255.1 Chitinophagaceae bacterium
GATAAGCCAAATACCACTGCAACAAGAGGTGAAATCCAACATTGGTAACCAGATACTTAAATAACGCACCCGTTAACTGACCCGAAAGGGTTACAATTGAACGGCCGGTGTGCAAATTCTTCCTCAGGCGATTACAGCAGGGATTGAGTTTCCGGGTGTTAAGGGTGGCATAATTTTTCATATAAAACAGCAAACTGACAGTCATGGAAAACACCCAAAAAGCCCGATCCATGGACCGCCAGCTGATAGCGGCAGGTGAGTCATGGGAAATGTCTTATATCATGCGAAAATTCCGGGTGTCGGAACAGATGATCCGCAAGGCAATCAATTCGGTTGGAAACAGCCGTCTCCAGGTAGAAAACTACATCCGCCGGCAGCAGATGAAACCAGCTGCATCGGCCAGTTAATAGCTGAATCATCAAAGGATCCTATCCCGTAATAACGGCCGGATAGGATAAACAGCAGGAAAGTATCCTGCTGATGGTGTTATCCGGACAACGGCCATCCATCGGCTTGTGATCCGGATGATATTCCTATTGAACTAACAGGCAGGCTCACGAGAACAACAAACATGAATCAAACAATCTTTCAATTTTTTCACTGGTATTATTCACCCGAAGGGAATTTATGGAATCATGCAAAAGACAAGGCACCCTGGCTTGCGTCGCTGGGGGTAACTGATGTATGGTTACCGCCGGCCTATAAATCGGCCAAAGGGGTGGACGAACCAGGATATGCGGTCTATGACCTGTATGACCTCGGTGAATTTGACCAGAAAGGCACGGTACGAACGCGTTATGGAACCAAACAGGAATACCTCGACTGCATAAAAACCATTAAGGATAACGGGATGGGTGTAATTGCGGATCTTGTATTTAACCATAAAATGGGTGGTGATGAAAAGGAGCTGGTACCAGTGCAGAAGGTCAGTGATGAAAACCGCGAGGAGGTGATCAGCGAACCGCACCAGGTTGAAGCGCACACCAGGTTTACTTTTCCCGGACGCAGGGGAAAGTATTCCGATTACGTGTGGGACTGGCATAGTTTCACCGGCATTTGTGAAGATGGAACCATTGCCGCACTGATCAATGAATATGGCCATGGAACCTGGGAACCCATGCTGGAAGATGAAAACGGGAACTTCGACTACCTGATGGGCAATGATATTGAGTTCCGGAATCCCAATGTTCGCGAGGAGCTGAAACGGTGGGGTGAATGGTATGTGGAAACCACAGGTGTTACCGGGTTTCGCATGGATGCGGTGAAACATATCAATCCCGATTTTTTCCCTGACTGGCTCGATCACATCAAAAACCATTTCCAGCGCGATTTTTTTACTATCGGTGAATATTGGCGCAATGATGTGGGACCGCTGCTGAAGTTCCAGGAAGTGACCGGGCATCGGATCAAACTGTTTGATGTGCCGCTTCATTTTAATTTTTACAGGGCCTCTATGGAGGGGATCGACTTCGATATGCGGGCCATCTTCGATAATTCACTGGTGAAGGAAAATCCTTTCGAAGCAATCACCTTTGTCGACAACCACGATACACAACCTTTGCAATCGCTGGAGTCTACCGTCGACTACTGGTTTAAGCCCCACGCATACGCGATAATCATGCTGCGGGAAGCCGGCATTCCCTGTGTGTTTTACCCGGCTGTTTTTGAAGCGAAATATGTTGACGATAAGGACGGGGAAGAAATTTACGTGGAACTGAATAAGATTCCTGTGGTGGAACCTATGATCAAAATGCGGCGCGATCTGTGTTATGGAATCCAGGTTGAATATTTTGATGACGCTACCATTGTGGGTTGGACCAAGCAGGGTGAAAGGGACAAGCAGCTGAGCGGTCTTGCCGTACTGATGAGCAACGGTGATGAGGGGGAGAAATGGATGAGCATGGGTGAAAAGAATGCGGGTCGGATTATGACGGATATCTGTGGTGGCCGGCCGGAACGGGTCACGCTCAATGAAAAGGGAGAGGGTATGTTCAAGGTGAATGCAGGATCAGTATCGGTGTGGGTCGACGAAAGATATAGACTCTGAGCCATTATCCCGATAAACAGGGAGTGACAGCATATACAGACAGAAATACTGGCAATCTGGATTGAATTCCACAGAAAAAATTACTTCCGCATGGATATGGGAAATTTTTTCCACATCTTCGCGGCTACAATTTGCCGCCTTAACACAACGTTAAATGGCATAATTCTTTATGAGAGTTGACACTTTATGATTAAAGTACTTATTGTTGACGATGACAATGAACTACTGGAGATGGTATCCCTCGTTCTCAGTTCGAGAAATATGGATGTCACTACCTTAAATCACGCCGTCAATATTCAATCATCTATCACTGCTGCATCTCCCGACCTGATTCTCATGGATATTTATCTTGGGGACTATGATGGTCGTGACCTTTGCCTGCAGCTCAAAACGAATGACCTTTTTAAAGATATTCCGGTCATCCTTTATTCGGCGGGTTTTATCACTGCCGAGTCCATTACCGAATCAAAAGCAGACGATTTCCTGCAAAAACCATTTGAGATTATTGACCTTTACCGGAAGATCGATAACCTGGTTGCCCCCTCTGTGTAATACTCTCCAACTTATATTAGTATGCCGCCTGTTAAACGGGCGGCATACTTTTTCGTAGAACTACGTGCCTTTTTACAATAATTAACCCAAATTATTTTTAGGTATAAACTCTTGAAATTGGTAGTCTTACCGTAACGCTACGTTTTTTCCCCGATCGTTTACCGTAATTTTTCCACGAAACACTTGCAAGATCAACAAGTGGAAATTACTTTTGACCCATGGTTGGATTACGAAGTGATCCTTACCAAGAATCGAACAACATACCCCTCAACCGTACCCTCGATGAAACAAATTTTACTTTCTTTGTTCGCCTTCATGGCGTTCAACCTTCAGGCACACGCCCAAACCTGCACTCCCCTGGGAAACCAGACTTCTTACGGAACAAATGATTCATGGATCGGATATGTTTACAGCAACAGCGACCTTACCGGTTATGTTGGTTATGTAAACGAAGGTGTTGCGGGTAACCCGAATTTTGACCAGAGCTTTGGTGGTGACAACGTATCGTACGCTACCAATGGATGTTCTACCCAGACGGAAACTTTCAGTGTCCGCTATAAACTCACAAAGACATTTGCTGCTGGTGCATACCGCTTTGTAGTTGGTGCCGACGACGGATACCGTCTCAGCCTTGATGGCGGAGCCACATGGGTAATTGACCGTTGGGTTGCCCAATCATACGCAAGCACTACTTATATGGTTACGCTGGCGGCAGGTACGTACAATATGGTCCTTGAATATTATGAGAACGCCGGATCAAACAGGATTACGTTCAATCTGGCTGCGATTTGTATGGGAACAGAGAACCAGTCGGTTTACGGAACAGGAAATATCTGGAAGGGGTATGTATACGAAGGAATCAACTTCGATACGTATAAAGGGCTGGTAACGGAAGGGACCACCAGTAATATGACTTTTGATGAAGGTTTTGGCGGAAACGTGGTAACCTACAATACGAGTGCCTGCAGCATTAACACCGAGGTGTTCAGCGTACGGTACCGTCTCCGTAAGGCATTTCCCGCAGGTACCTACACATTTGTTCTTGGTGCGGATGATGGTTACCGCTTCAGCCTCGATGGCGGTGCTACCTGGGCGATTAACAACTGGACACTCCATAGCTACACCACCAGTTCCTACAATGTAGCCCTGAACGGGACTTACGACATGGTGATTGAATATTATGAGCAGACGGGTAACAACCGCGTCACATTCAATATGCTTCAGAACAGCGTATTGCCGATCAACCTGATCAGCTTTACCGGAAAACAGCGCAGTGGTGCACTGGACCTGAACTGGAAAGTTTCAGACGACAGCAACCCTGATTTTTTCGAAATTGAAAAGTCAACGGACGGGGCGTCGTTTGCAAAGCTCGGTACCGTAAAAGCGACCAGCAGTGTTTCCTATACTTACACGGACGCTTCGGTAACAACCGGTAATTCATTTTACCGCATGAAAATGACCGACCTGACCGGTACAACAACTTATTCAAACGTGATCAGCTTCCGTACCAACGCAACAGTAAGCCAGGGTATCAATGTATTCCCGAATATCATCACCGGCAACAGCCTTTACATGGAATCGGCGATGGCTATGACCAAAGCGACAGTGATTATCAGCGATGCAAGTGGTCGTGCGGTAAGCCAGAAAGTGATTGGTAAGGTAAACAAAGGGCAGATCAGCACAATCGAAACGTCTTCTTATAAACTTCCTGCCGGTATGTATTTCTTACAGGTAGTGGATGGCAATGAAAATATCAGCGTAAAACGCTTTATCGTAAAATAATTCAGAACTCTTTTTATTGTTGAGGGTCCGGGCTGGTGATTTTTCACCGGCCCCTTTTTTTGCATGCTACGTAGCGGGCAGCGACCATCAGAAACCCAACTCAGTTGAAGGATCCCAGAATACTTTTTTAAAATCAACCACCTGGTCGGCTTTTACTTTTACCCCTTCCTTTGCAAGCATTTTTTCCATCTGTAAAGGATCCTCAAAATGATGTTTTCCAGACAGGATGCCCATGCGGTTTACCACCCGGTGTGCAGGCACTTTCGGCCTGGCCGACCGGCAGCTGTTCATCGCCCAGCCAACCATCCGCGAAGAAGACTTTGCCCCGAGACTGGCGGCAATGGCACCATACGAGGTAACGCGGCCACGGGGAATCTGCCTGGCAACATCGTACACCTGGTCAAAGAAATTTGTATCAGCCTTGCCCGAGGGAGCTACTTTTTTTGGCAGTTCACCTGCTGTTTTTTGCGCGGGCGACTTTCCGGTAACAGCAGTTTTGCCTCCCGCTGCACGGTTTGCTTTCGCCGCGGATTTGGGTTGCTTACCCGCCCCCGACCCCGGACTGGTAGTTTGTGCCGCTGGTGCAGTTTTTTTCGACGAACTGGTGACAGGCGATCCAGCAGCTGATTTTTTCTTTGTTGCCATGGTTGGTTGTGTTAAATGGTGATCGGGTCCGGTTTTATTCCGGATGATTATTTCCTGGCAGATCCCGGCGGCCGGACAATAACGCCGATCGTTTTGGTTCGGGAACATTCACATAATTATATGGACAGTGCAGGCAGCCGTTACCACAGCAGTAGCCACGTTGCAGGTGAAAGGCTTCTGTCAGTACCACCATGCCTTGCGCGTTATAATAATAATGAATGCCCTCTGTCCATTCTTTCATGGAAATTATGTGGATTTATTCTGTTGCTTCTTCATCACCATCCTCTTCCTTCTCTGCACCTGTATCCTGGTTAAAGACCCATTCTTTCAGTTCTGCATCTTTTTCTTTCCCGGGTATAATGCCGGGCAGGGTAAAGCTGATAAAATGAATCCGGTTGCTGCCGGCAATATCGAGCCCTTCATAATGCGTCCTGATGCGCAGTTCATCGGGAAGATCCGGTGCGGCATAAACATCGTCCAGGTCATCGATTACGGTGCATCCGTACAACTCCGCTACTTTTTTTGTGAACCGGTACAGGGAGGGGCTGTCTGTTTTTAACTGGATTTTTCCGCCAGCAGTTAATACCTGCTGGTACAGTCGCAGGAATTTTGGATGGGTAAGTCTTTTTTTTGCTTTCGATTTACGCAACTGCGGATCGGGGAATGTAATCCAGATAGAGGATACTTCACCTGGTTCGAAGTAGTCGGTCAGCTGGTCAATTTTTGTACGCATAAATGCGACGTTACGCAATCCGAGTGCCTTTGCTTTCCTGGCGCCTACCCAAAGCCGGTTTCCTTTCAGGTCAATTCCAAGGTAGTTGCCTTCCGGAAACAGTTGTGCAAGCCCGATTGCATATTCCCCTTTACCGCAGGCCAGTTCCAGTGTCAGTGGTAGTTCGTTGTTAAAATAAGATGACCAGGTCCCGGGCATGCCTTCCGGATATTGCAGCACATTATCGAATGATTTGATCTCTTCAAAACGGATCAGTTTCTTTTGTCCCATACGGTTGCAAAGTTAGCCAGTCGGCCCATACTTATTGTGTGGCATCTGGTTTGTCTTATTAGGATGTATTATTTAATAAACTAAAAATCAACTTTATGAATTTCAACACTTTAAAGGGCGGATTCAGGAAGGTTGTTCCAGCGCTTGCCTTATCATTACTCTTCACGGCCTGTAACAATGACGATGCGGGAAATACTTCCACATCGGGAGATAACGGGATGAATATGGATACATCGAGGACCACGGTAAGCAGCGCTACGCCAGCCGAAACAACAACACCTGTGGCCGCCAATGATTCGACTATGCGTGGTAAAAGAAAAGGCCGGGTCAGTACATCCGTGGCCGCCGATGATGTGAATGCAAAAATTGAAATGGATAAACAGGGATACTATTCACGCACTGAAATTTCACCAGCATTTGAAGGCGGCCAGTCGGCCCTCGAGAATTATATAAATACTAACCTCCAGTATCCGCAACAGGCGATTGATAATGATGTGGAGGGTACGGTCCGTGTACAGTTTGCCGTGGATGATAAAGGACGCATATCCAATGTAAGCACTGTAGGGGACAAATTAGGTTATGGCCTGGAAGATGAAGCCATGAAAGTTGTTTCAAACATGCCGAAATGGAAACCCGGGATGGTAAAAGGCAAGGGTGTAAAAACCTGGAGAATGCTTCCTGTGATCTATAAACTCGAAATGTAATTTCAACCTCGGTTATAGTTGAGGATTAAAGCAAAGGCCCCGCATTTTAATTAATGCAGGGCCTTTGTATTTAGATGGGGTGCCTGCAATGACGATGATGGCAGGTTATTGCATCCATGCGGAATTGGATCAGAACCGGAGTTGTAATCCAACGCCTACAATTGATTTCATCTGTAATCTTGCCCCCTTACCGGTCACCCCGAATAGACGTACATCGTCATCATAGATCATATCGACACTCCAGGTCAGGTTGAGCACTTTGGAGAGTTTTACGTTCAATATGTTGGTGAAATTAAGATCCACGTTCTGCGGGTTGCGTTTGTAATTGGAGAAAAGATCAAGGCGTCCTTTATAGGAAAGTATGCTGTTAAACTCCTTGAAGTAATTGATGGTAGCGAAGGCGCCAAACTCGGTTTGGGAGTGTTTACCAGGCTCAACGCCGTAAGCACCTACGGCTGAAAGCGAGTCGTCTTTCACGATGGTCCAACGTACCGTTGAAGGTGATACAAAAATGGAGAGGCCGTCTACCGGCTTCCAGTCAAGCCCCGGGCTGAGCAGTACATAGGCCGGTGCCAGGAAATTCGATGCGAGTGTTTTGCTGTCGTCCGAATAGGTATATCCTTTAAAAAACTGCGAGCGGAAATTGAGCAGCCCGGCCACATTGAGTTTGGACGTGAGCGCGTAACCGTATTTGGAGAGCACGTCAATCCGGTCATCATTCTTGCGGCTGCCGAGGCTGGTGGTATTTACATAACCCAGGTTGAAGTCGAGTGTATTATCCCAGCTGTGTTTGTCTTTCTTGTAGAAGGCGAAGAGGCTCAGCACGCTGTTGACCGAGAGTGAAAAATCATCACCCCCTGCAGCCCAGTTGCTCAGTGATCCCTGCGATACGTTAATACCATAGATGCCACCCTTGCGCCATATTTTCGGAACGGTATCATTGGGGTCTTTTTTGATTTCCCGGGAAGAAGCTTTTTTAAGGTCGGTTACTGTCTGGTCCTGTGACGTAGCCGCAAATGACAACGTTACAAAAAGGCATAGAAGCGTCAATTTCATGATTACCGGTTTAAGCCGCAAAAGTAAGAGGAATGGTCTGGGCAAAAAAAAGCCCTCGCTAAAAATAACGAAGGCAAACAATCACATGAGAAATCGAGAGCTGTAGGGGGAGGGATCGAACCTCCACGAGGCGGTTAGCTATAGCACAAAGTTCAGTGGTCGACCCTGGTCGCCAGGTATTGCTACCCAGCGGCTCTATGCTACGTTTGTTCCGTTGACCTCACCCCCGAGACAAGAGGGCATGTCTGCCAAAAATTTCATCACCCCACAGTGTATAGAAGAACCGGTTATTTTTGCTTCACCGGCGCTTTCAGAAGAACTTGATAAAACAAATCTAGGCAAAATGGTCGTTTGGTTCCAAATTTTGCAAGAATTATTTTAAAATAATAGAT
>SDZZ01000196.1 GCA_004173255.1 Chitinophagaceae bacterium
TTTTTAGCCCCGTTTCTAAAATCCAACTGTCCACCTTTCGTGGTAAACTTCTCATTCTCGATTTATGGACCTGCAGCTGCCATGGTTGTATCGAGTTATTCCCGTACATGGATTCCATACAACGGGAGTTCGGGAACGACCTGCAGATCCTGCTGACCAACGTTCAATCTGAAGAACACGGCGATGACGAACAGAAAATCCGGAAAAGCCTGGACCTGGTGGAAACACGCACCGGGCTGCCACTCAACCTCCCGGTTATCGCAAACAACCCGTGGCTGGACCAGTCATTTCCCAGCCGCTCCGTCCCGCAGGAAGTCTGGATAGACAGCAACGGCGTGGTGTTGGCCATCACCGGGTCGGAACAGGTAACGCGCGGGAATATTTCAGCCTATCTGGAAGGCCGGCCGCTGGTGATGAAACAAAAAAACGACCTATTTGATTTTTCGACAAGGGTTCCCCTCTTTGTAAAGGGAAACGGCGGCAACGGTGACAATTTCCTGGCCAGGTCCCTACTCACTCCCTTTGTGGATGGCATCGGATACAAAAGCTACCAGGTATTTGACAGCACCACCGGCAGGTTCACCTTCCTGAACACCTCACTACGAAAACTACTGCTTACGGCCTACCCGGTCCAGATGTCCGTACCGGAAAGCCAGCAGGAACTAAAAGGTGAAAAAGCAAACAGGATGATCCTTCCGGCAAGCTTCCCAACACCGGATGAATTAAGCTACTGTTACGAACTGATCATCCCTGTAATCAAAGACCCCGCAGCCACGGAAAAGGACATGATCCGTTACCTGCAACAGGATCTTGATCGCACATTTGGTCTCACCGTAAAAGTGGTCAGGAAAGAATTGGAATGCTGGTCGTTAACCAGCACTCCAAAGACCAGCAAATCATTTACGAAACAGGGCGAGCCCATGCGGGACCTGATCCCATCCAGTAAACGGAAGTTTATACAGAACCTGGGCATGACCGAAGTTGTACAGATCCTGGGCACCTACCTCTCTATTCCACTCCTCAACGACACCCGTCTTAAAACCAATATCGATATCGAACTGCCCTTTTTTCCGGAAGACGAACAGGCAACCCTGCAATGCCTGCGGGACGCAGGTTTCAGGCTGCAAAAAGTAAAACGTACCCTGCCGGTAACTGTTATCACCATGAACTGATCACTAAAACCTTAACTGCATGAAACAGATCCTTCTTTTCACACTTCTTATTTCCCACTGCTGCATCTATTCGCAAACAACATCTTCCTTTCCGCTGAAAGGCCAGGTTCTTGACAGGGATGGCAGCCCCATTGCCTTGGCCACTATTACTACGCCGGGCCGTAGCACGGTCACTGACAATGCCGGGCTGTTCACTATCAGGGCCCGCACGGGCGACAGCATTACCGTCACCCACAGCAGCTTCAAACCAGTTTCACAACTGGTGGCAGCACCGGGTACATTAATTACTATCCGGCTCGACCAGGAGATGGGCGACCTGGACGATGTCACTGTTTTCAGTACGGGTTACCAATCCATCCCAAAAGAAAGGGTCACCGGATCATTTACCCAGGTCGACAACAAAACCCTGAACCTGCAGCAAGGCGTGGGTATTATCGAACGCTTAAAGGGTGTCACCAACGGTATGCTGTTCGAAAAAAAACTGGATAACCCGGCAGGCTACAACATCCGGGGTCTCAGCACCATCAATGGACCCAAAGCACCACTGATAGTGGTCGATAATTTTCAGTACGAAGGGGATATTAACACCATCAACCCCAACGACGTGGAATCGGTCACCATCCTGAAAGACGCCGCAGCCACCTCCATCTGGGGAGCACGGGCAGGTAACGGGGTGATCGTCATCACTACCAAAAAAGGCAGATTGAACCAACCTGTGCGGGTGGGTTTCAATTCAAATATTGTGATCACAGAAAAACCCGACCTGTTTTCCCTGAAACAAATGTCCAGCACCGATTATATAGACGTGGAAAAATTCCTTTTTAATCAGGGATACTTCCAGGGGGATGAAACCAGCCCGTTTTATCCGGGACTTTCCCCGGTGGTTGAACTGTTGATTAAGGAACGTGATGGATTGATGTCCCCTGCAGATGTTGCCTTGGCTATAACGGAGCTGGGGAAACATGACCTGCGGTCGGATTATGACCAGTACATGTACCACGCATCGGTCAACCAGCAATACTCCATCAACCTCCAGGGCGGCAGTAATCGCGCATCATGGTATGTGTCAGGTGGGTATGACCACAACTCGGGTAACAGCTATGACCTGTTTCGAAGGGTAACTTTCAACCTGAACAACAATATCCAGCTCTTAAAAAACCTTCGGATTGGTACGGGTTTGACCTATTCCGCCACGCGGACTGGATCGGGCAGGTCTGCCTACACAGCCTTAAGAGCTGGCAATCGGATCGTACCCTACCTGAGCCTGGTCAATCCCGATGGAAGCGCAGCTTCAGTGCCCCTTATTTACCGGAACTCATTCACCGACACAGTTGGTGCGGGTAACTTGCTCGACTGGAAATATTACCCGCTGGATAACTGGAAACACAACCACTATTCCACCAACCTGCGGAACCTGGTTGCCAACATCAACATCAACTGGCAGATCCTTCCTTCGCTCAGCCTCGACCTGATGTACCAATACCAGCAACAGCAAGCGGCGGCCCTCAACCAGCAAGGTCTTGATGGTTTTGAAACGCGCAACCTCATTAACACATTCACTGGTCCCGATCCGGTTACCGGTGTTATAACCCGGGCCGTGCCGTTGGGTGATATCCTTAACACCAGCAATAGCCTGTCGGAGACACACAACGGCCGGGCGCAACTCAATTTCAACCAGACATATGGCGAGCACCAGTTTTCCGTAATTGCAGGTACCGATATCCGGCAAACGCATGTGACCGGCAATTCCTTTATTGCATATGGATACGATGGTAATTACCTTACCGTAGGAACGGTGGACCCTATCCACGCTGCTACCACCTGGTTCGGGTCAACGGGGTATCTCGATAACACACCCTCTTTCGAAGACAGAACGAACCGGATTGTTTCCCTCTTTACAAATGGGGCTTATACCTTCCGGAACCGTTATACTTTATCGGGCAGTGCCCGCCGCGATGCATCCAACCTGTTTGGGTTAAGCACGAACGATAAATGGAACCCGCTGTGGTCGGCAGGTGCAGCCTGGAATATATCGGAGGAAAACTTTTACAAACTGAAAGCAATCCCTTACCTGAAATTCCGCCTCACTTATGGATACAGTGGCAACCTGGACCAGAGCAAGTCGGCCGTTACAACAATGGGCTATTATCCCTCCCCCGATGCGCAGACCAACCTGCTGTACGGGATGGTGTCCCAATTCTATAACCCATCCTTACGCTGGGAAAAATTACGGATGATCAACCTGGGGCTCGACTTCCGGGTGGCAGGCAACGTACTATCGGGTAGTATAGAATATTACTCAAAACGGGGATCAGACCTGTTTGGCCCATCCCCCATCGATTATACAGCGGGCCTTGGACAGAACCAGGTTGAAAAAAACGTAGCCGATATGAAGGGGCACGGCTGGGATATCAGTTTGCAGTCCCAGAACTTTCGCGGAAAATTCTCCTGGGTCACCAACCTGATCTTTAACAGCAACAGGAGTAAAACCCTGAATTATTTCATTCCGCCGGGAAGCAACTGGGGCGGAACATTTGGCGGAAGCATCAGCCCCATCCCGGGCCGCGATCTCTATGCTATCCAAAGTTATCCATGGGCCGGACTGGATCCGGTGAACGGCAACCCCCGCGGGTTTCTTAACAAACAGCCATCCAGCAATTACTTCGGACTTCTGTATGGTATTACCGATCCGGATAGCGTAGTATACCATGGTGCTGCCTCACCAAAAATATTCGGATCACTGGGAAACAGTTTCTCTTACAAAAACTTTACCCTCACAGTTAATATGATTTATAAATTCGGGTATTTCTTCAGGCAAACAACAATTAACTACACCCAGCTGATAGAGAATGGTATCGGCCATTCGGATTATGGACAACGCTGGCAGCAGCCGGGTGATGAGCTCAACACTTCAGTGCCTTCCTTTATTTATCCGACCGACTCCTATCGTGATAACTTCTACGCTCTGTCGGAACCAAATGTCCATAAAGGCAGCCAGATCCGACTGCAGTTTGTAAACCTCAGTTACGATCGAAATGTAAAGCTGGGTAAGGGCCGGGCGTCCACCTTTACCTTTTACCTGAATGCCAGTAACCCCGGCCTGTTATGGAAAGCAGACAAACAGGTTGCTGACCCCGATTCACCCGATGGTATTCGCGCCCAGAAATCCTATGCCATCGGCCTTAAAGCTTCTTTCTGATTATCAAAAAACTTTATCATGAAAAAGAAAACCATTCAACTGCTGTTTATAGTTCCCCTGCTGCTGGCGTTTGTTTCCTGCAAAAAATACCTGGACCTGAGACCGGATAAAAAGCTGACTGTACCGGCCAGTCTGGCCGACCTGCAGGCCTTGCTCGATAACAAAAACGTGATGAACTATAACTCCCCCAATTATGATATTTTCTCCAGCGATGAATACATTGCCAACGATGCCATTTACCAGGGTTTTTCGCTGAACCAGCGGAAGGCGTGGGTCTGGGAGAATTTTGAATACCTGTACCCGAACGACTGGGCGAAAACATACGATCCGGTCTACTACTGTAATGTGGTACTGACCCAACTGGAGGACATTGACCGCACGCAGGCTAACGCCAAAGCCTGGGATAACGTAAAGGGTTCCGCACTTGTGTTCAGAAGCATGTGCTACCTGCGGGCGCTGTGGATTTTTTCAAAAACGTATGATGCAGCAACAGCAGCAACGGACTTTGGGATAGCGCTGCGTACAAGTTCGGATTTTAACCAGCCGGTAAGCCGTGCAAGCGTGGCTGACTGTTACCAGACGGTTATAGATGAACTGATGACAGCTGCTTCCATCCTGCCGGAAAATCCGGTGCATCCTATGCGGCCTTCGAAAGCAGGGGCATACGGTTTCCTGTCGCGGGCCTACCTGTCTATGCGGATGTACGATAGTGCTTTTAAATATGCCGACCTGTGTCTGGGGATCAAAAGTGACTTGCTCGATTATAACTCCACGAATATCAATTCTACACGGCCATTCGGATCCACGCTTAATATTGAGGTAATCCTGAATCAGCGGGTGGGGGTATCGTATTATGGCGGAGGGCCGGAGCTGTTTGTAGATTCTTCGATCTATCAATCACTGGAAGTGGACGATCTCCGGAAGCGGGTTTGTTTCCGGCCGGTCGCAGATGGTTACCAGTTTAAAGGAACTTATTCCGGCAGTTTCGGTTCACAATTCACAGGCATCGCAACCGACGAAATGTACCTGGTGCGGGCGGAATGCAACGCGAGAAACGGTTATACCACCGAAGCATTGGCGGACCTGAATACACTGCTCGATAAACGATTCGTAACAGGAACCTTTGTAGAGGTTACCGCGAGCAGTCCGGAGGAAGTTTTGGAAAGGGTACTCCTTGAACGAAAGCGGGAACTGTTTTCGCGGGGGCTTCGGTGGATGGACATTAAACGCCTGAATAGAGAGGGCGCCGGTATTATTCCCAACAGGACAGTGGATGGCGTTAGTTATTCACTTCAGCCCAATGAAAACAGGTATGCTTTGCCATTGCCAACAGATATAATTAATCTAACCGGCATGCCGCAGAATCCACTCTGAGTGTAGGGTTATCAAAAGAACGGCTGCCCTCTAGAGATTAAAGTACTTCCTGAAGCCTGGGGCTGTTGGGGTCGCTTTAATTTTAAGAGGGCAGCCGTTTTTACGAGCTTATGGATTCGCGTTTCCTACCTCGGTAACGCCACTGGCTACGGATGTTTTAGGATTTTTATGCAATCCCGAAATGGTCACCTCGACCAATTGCGGCCGGAGCACACTGGAGATCATCTGGGTACTGGTAGTGGTCAGCCGGCAACCATCGTTCGTTTTGTTACAACCGGTGAGGGCATCATAGGCTGCCTCCGTAATCTGGTTCCATTTCGTTTCATCCTCTTCCTGCCCCGGGGTACCGGCAAACTGGAAGAACGTCTCCGTCTGGCTTACAGGAGATTTAGTTTCGATTCCGGCAGTTTTGTTATTGAACGCACTCATGGTAAAGGCGCCGATTATTGCAATCACAGCAAATACGGGCAATGCAAACTTGTTTGTCATCTTGATAAAATTTAGAAATTAAAAAATGGTTTATAGTCCCCGGGAGATAACCCGGGAATTTGGTTTGGTGAATCCTGAACCCCCGTATGCATCCGGTGGATTTTAGAGATCGCCCTTCGAACAATCCGGATGCTGTTGGGTCAATAACCTTCCATCCCGCTCCAGTAGCGGCTTCTGGAAGAATTATTTTCTTTAAACCCCGGATTTAATAAAAAGAAGTGCGTAAATTAGGGTTGCTTATCTCTTCCCCTTTTTAGTTACCTCTTTCCTGATACACACGCGATCGCGCGAATTTGTCTACACGAACAATAATTATTTTCTGGTTTATAAAAAACCGATGAGAGAGTTACAATCAAATACGCCACCGGAACTGATCCGGCAACTGGCGGAGGGCTCGCAGGCAGCGCTCGCCGGAATCATTGCATTGTGTAAGCCGGGCATGCTCAGGCTCATCAGCATCTACACACCCGATACGGGACTCGCACAGGAAATTTTCCTCGATGTGATGCAGACACTTTGGGAAAAACGGAAATGGGTGGCACGGTTGGATAACCCGTATACCTGGCTGCTCAGGGTTGCCCGCAATAAAACGCTGAACCGGATCCGGGACACCCATCATGTGCCCATCGTCGCACTTGAAAAGGCCTGGCTGCTGCCGGATAAAACGGAAGTGGGCAATAGTCTGGATGCGGCCGACGTGGAGCATTTCATCAATATCTCCACTTCCAGGCTGAGTCCCCGTGAAAAGCAGGTGTTTGAACTAAGCATCCGTTATGGATGGAATACAAAAGCGATTGCCGGTGAACTGCGCATTTCGGATAGCACGGTCAGGAGCCAGTTGTCGAACGCATTAAAAAAGATCAGGGCCGCTTTATCCTTCCTGCAACGGATGGTCATCATTTAAAAAAGAAAAATGTTCTATCAACGTAATTATATAAAAAAGATATTCAGGAAATATTCAGCTGGATTAGCCGATGCGGATGAACTGATTGAATTAAAAGCCGCTTTCAACGTTTTCACGGAAGAGGAAATGCTGGTGATTATTGGCGAAAGTCTGGCCGACCCATCGATGGAAGTTCCGCAACACGAAATGCAGGCCGCGGTTCCGGAAGCGCTGATAATAATTCAACGGGCAGAAAGACTGGAGAGGCAACGCCAGGAAAAGATAAAAAAGGGAAATGTGGCGCTTTAATTTGGCAACGGCCTGCCCTACACCACCAGCAATGCCGTTTCTTTCGCAATCCCGATAGTCGCGATTGACCCGCTGTTAAATTGTAAAAAATCGGCCTCGATCCCATCACTGAAAATAATCCCGTTGGCCGGCATCAGCGACTCCACCACCAGGTTATGTCCCGACTTCAGGATGCCTGCTGTAATCCCGATGCCGGACCGGATACTTTTAAATGGCTCGCGCACGGCAAACAGCAACTGGTCATCGGTGAGCGTTGGCCTTTTAGATTTCAGGTCCTTTTCGAACATTCCTGCCACGCCATACGCCATGTTAAATATGGAACTGAGCCATCCGGTTGAGCCAGCCTGGGTGGATACAATCAGTCCGCTGGACGACTGTTCTTCCGTAACGTCTTTATAACTGATCTTATACCGGGCAGACACGTGCGAAGAGGCCCCGATAAACAGGTCATTAAAGGCCAGCAACCGCTGACCGTCATTCAGCGATGCCTCTGCAAAACGCACGGTGCGCGACTTGTACTGGTTTGCCATTACCCGTTGGACTGCCGGAATAAAGTTGCCGGTATTAAACGGAAGTAACACCCCATCATACCGGTTTTCATCGGGATTGACTGCTACCATGGGCAGGCCGCGGGAGTACTTGGCTGTATTTGCGACTAAGCCATCCTGGCCGATCACAACCACCAGGTTTTTTTCGGAAAAAATAAATGAAGGCAGGAAGTTCCGTTCCACCACTTTGTTCTTGATCAC
>SDZZ01000197.1 GCA_004173255.1 Chitinophagaceae bacterium
TCCCAACACCGAGAAAAATGAAACCGATCCGAACTTTGGCGCGCAGGGAGTGATCGGTCTCGACTACAAATTCAGCAATCTTCCGCTGAACCTCTCGCTCGACTGGAAACCTGAACTGAACCTGTTCAATGATATTACATTCGAGGCCTCTACTGTAGGGCTTTCGGCCAGGTTTACATTCTGATCAACTTACATCCGGTTCCATTAATTAAAGGCTGATTTCAAACCTGGTCAGTCCAACGTATATTTAGTCAATGAAGCCGATCCTTGTTTTTTCATCGCTGGTTTTATTTCTTTTACTCACTGCCTGCAGCCACAAGATCAGTCCGGACAGGCCAAGTCTTGCTGCCACCGATTTCAAACTGGATTCACTTCCCGATTCTGAAATCAATATCCCCATCCGTATTAACCTAAACCCGGTGTATGCCCTGGCCGAAAAACAGGTTGACACTTTATTCACTTCGCCCGACTATCCCAACGGCTGGGTCCAGGGTGGATGTGATACCCGATATAAATATTCTTTCCGCCGCAGCCCGCTGCAGTTGAAAGCTGCAGGCACCTCTCTTACCCTTGGTTTCACGGGTTATTATAAAATAGTAGGATCCACCCGTGTGTGCGTTGCCGGCGCGGCCATCTCCCCATGGACTGCACCCTGTACCTGCGGGTTCAATGAACCCGAACGTCGGGTCACGGTCTCCTTCAGCAACAACATCAGCCTGCAACCGGATTACAAAGCAAAACTTGCCATCAAAAGGGATGAGCCAAAGGCGTTGGACAAATGTGAGGTTTGTTTCTGGGGGCAGGATATAACCAAGGAAGTACTCAGTGGCCTGACGGCTGAACTGGATGCAGCAAAGGCCGAGCTGGAAAAAAACTATGGAGTGGTGGATCTGAAGCCACAGTTCCAGCAACTGTGGAACCAGCTGGGCAAAGCGTACAACCTGAACAATATGGGCTGGCTGCAAATCAATCCCCAACGGCTCCGGATCAATAACCTTTACGCAAAGGGCGATTCATTATATGCTTACCTGGGTATGTCGGCACGACCGGTTATCAGCTTCCTGAAACCGGTTGACCAGTCGGCCCGGATGCCCAATCTCGGGCCTTTCAGCCGTGACAATGGATTTTCAATTTTCCTTGATGCATCGCTCGATTATGATTCATTGAGTTCAGTTGTGAATAGATTGTTGGTGAACAAGGAATTTGATTTTAAGAAAGGGCCTGTAAAGAAAAAATTTATTATCCGCGACTGCCGGCTTTCCGGTTCGGGTAATGAAAAAATTATTATCCGGGTTGAATTTGGTGGCACCGACAACGGGGTAGTGTACCTGACTGGTAAGCCGGTCTACACCAAAGAAACAAAAATGCTGGAGGTGAAGGATCTCGAATTTGACATCCGTTCAAAGGATGCTTTGCTGAAAACAGCCGAGTGGTTGTTCAGCCGGAAAATCATTAATGAAATCAGCCGCAATGCCCGGTTTAATCTTGATAGTTTTATCGATACGGCCAAACTGACCATTAACAAACAACTGAACCAGGAATGGGTAAAAGGCATCCGCAGTGAAGGTTCCATCAACCAGATCCAGCTGATCGGTATTTATCCGCTCAGTAAGGCATTGGTGATCCGGAGCAATTGCAGCGGTGTGCTTGCCGTGAAAGTGGATAATATCGATTTCAGTTTGTAGGGTCAGTTGTTTCATCCATCAGTCCTTCCGACTTGAACGAAAAGTGACGCTGGGCCAGGTAACTGACCGTAATGACCACCGATGAGGTGAGGATCTGCGCCACAATCGGATGGATGTGGAATATCTCCACCAGGATTTTCAGCAGTATATAGTTCAGTGCCAGGTTGAACAGGCAGATCATCAGGTAACGGAACAGCTGTACCCATCCGCGGATTTTTGAATCACTGAAGACAACATACTTGGCCAGGAAAAACCCGATGGGGAAAGTGAACAGGAAGGAAATAAACAGTGCGGCAGAGTGACTTTTCAATGCGTAAAAGCCAAGGTCGGGGTCTTTCTGCGCAAGCACATACTGGTAAAAAACGGAGTACAGCACGAAACCCAGCAACATATTGCCGCCGCCAGCTGCTGCATACCGGAACGTTTGCAGGTTAACGAACTTCCTGAATGGCGGGTAAAAAAAATCAATCACCGGCAGGATCGCGTCCCTCACATTATGAATTGGTTTCCGCATAACTGGCCGCAAAACTAATTAAGTTTGTGCGCTTTTTACCTTCCACAGGCTCACATAAATGCGCGATCAGGTTGGTTAAGCACCCGCTTTCCTTAAATTTGCACCCAAATCAGAAAGAATGGGTATTGTCAGCGAGCTGAAAGAATGGATAAGTGCGTCTTTGAAAAACTTTTATGGACAAGGGTTTGAGGCGGGTGAGCTGACTGTCGCCGGCACCAAACCGGAGTTTGAAGGTGATTACACCCTTGTGCTTTTTTCGTTTGTTAAAACCCTGAAAAAGTCGCCGGAACTGCTGGGAAAAGAAATCGGGGAAGACCTGCTGGCCAATTGCCCGCTGGTTACTTCCTTCAATGTGATCAAGGGATTCCTCAACCTGACGATCGCTGATTCTTACTGGATCAGCTTCCTTGATAAAAATTATAATGACGAATCATTCGGCAAGTCGGCCGGCAAAACTGAAACGGTAGTGGTGGAATATTCATCCCCCAATACCAATAAGCCGTTGCACCTTGGTCACCTGCGGAATAATTTCCTGGGATGGAGTGTGGCGGAATTGCTGAAAGCCACCGGGAATACCGTGATCAAAACCGCAATCCTGAATGACCGCGGCATTCACATCTGCAAGTCAATGAATGCCTGGCTCAGGTTTGCCGACGGTGCAACGCCCGACAGCACCGGCATCAAGGGTGACCACTTTGTTGGGGACTATTATGTAAAAGCCGAGAGTACAATAAAGGAACAGGCTGCCCTGATTTTACAGGCCGCGCTCGATGGGGATTTGTCTGCCGTCGGTGAAACAGATCGTCCGTCAACGGCGACGCTCGCTGCGAAATACAATGCACTGGTGGCAGAGGGGAAGAAAGACGAAGCCTCCAAACCACTTGACCAGCTGAAGGAGATTGCCAGGAACAACAGTGAATTCATGCGCGAAACCAAACAGATGCTGATCGACTGGGAAGCCGGCGAACCCGCTGTCAGGGCGCTCTGGCAGAAAATGAATGGCTGGGTGTATGATGGTTTCAATGAAACTTATAAAAAAATCGGAAGCGATTTTGACCAGAATTATTTTGAAAGTGACACCTACCTGCTCGGGAAGGAATTTGTGGAAGATGGCCTGAAATCCGGCGTCTTTTTCCGCAAGGAAGATGGCAGCTGCTGGATTGACCTGACCGCTGACGGACTCGATGAAAAAATTGTACTCCGTAAAGACGGTACATCGGTTTATATCACGCAGGACCTTGGACTGGCCGATAAAAAATATGAGCAATATAAATATGACCAGAGCCTGTATGTGATTGCCGATGAGCAGAACTACCACATGAAGGTGCTGAAACTTATTTTGCAGAAACTGGGTAAACCTTATGCAGATGGGATCCATCACCTCAGTTACGGCCTGGTTGAATTGCCTTCGGGCCGGATGAAGACCCGCGAGGGCACCGTGGTGGATGCCGATGACCTCATTGAAGAACTCCGGAATGTTGCCCGCCAGAAAACAGAGGAGCTGGGAAAGGTGAAGGATTTTAATCCTGGTGAACTCAACGACCTGTATAATACCATCGCAATCGGTGCCCTGAAATTTTTTATCCTACGGGTGGATGCGAAGAAAAAAATGATTTTTAATCCGGAGGACAGCATCGATTTCCATGGCTTTACCGGTCCTTTTATCCAATGGACGCATGCCCGCATCCGATCCATCCTTCGCAAAGCCGAAGCTGAAAAATATTCATCAGACCTGAAAGCCACCACCCTTCTTCCGAAAGAAAAGGAGTTGCTGGTGATGCTGGAACAATTCGGATCCGTGATCGGCCAGGCAGTGACGGACCATAATCCGTCCCTCGTAGCCATTTACGTGTATGATGTAGCTAAAAAATACAATACCTTTTACGCCGAACATCCTGTTATGACTGCAGAGTCAGCTGAAAAAAAACAGATGAGGCTGAACCTGTGCCTGCTCACGGCGAACGTGATCGCTTCGGCAATGGGTTTACTTGGCATCCGGGTTCCCCAGCGGATGTAACCGGAGTGGCTAGCCGGCGTTAAAAACCGTTAAAATCATCCGCGGCTATTCTTTATACGAAAAAGGTCGTATATTCGTCCGTATAAACCTATTGAGTATGACGGCAACGAAATTGATCAAGCCTACGGAAAGTGAGCTGGAAATCCTGCAGATCCTCTGGACGCGCGGTATTGCTACCGTGCGTGAAGTGCACGAGGAGCTTGCTTCTACCAAGGATGTTGGTTATACCACTACCCTGAAGCTGATGCAGATCATGAACGAAAAGGGGCTGGTAAAACGTGACGATTCCATGAGGACGCACGTATACCAGGCGGCGGTAAACAAGGAAAAAACGCAGAAACACCTGCTTGGGAAAATGATCGATAGTCTTTTTGGTGGATCCAGCACCCAGCTGGTGATCCAGGCCCTTGGTGAAAACAAGGCCAATCCGGAAGAGATCGAAAAAATCCAGGCTTTACTGAATGACCTGAAAAAACAATAAACCATTTTATGGGACCTTTCGCCGGATCGGAATTTTTGCAGGCGCTTGGGTGGGCTGTGCTGAACAGCCTGTGGCAGATGGCATTTTTGTGGGTAGCGTACCAGCTTTTATCGGGAACCGTGGTGAAGAGACCGCATGCGCGCAGTCTCCTGGCTACCTTTTTACTGACCAGCGGCTTCGTCTGGTTCCTGTACAGTTTTATCAGTCTTTTACAATTTAACGAACCGGCTTCTGTTCCGGGGCTGACGGCACTGGTCGTCAATGAAGGGATCAATGATCTCCTTTATGCCTCCCTCCCATTTGCCTCGGTTGTTTACCTTGTTTTCCTGGTGGTACCCTTTATGCGTTTCCTTCGCAGCTATCGCTACGTACGGATCCTGCGCAGGGAAGGTTTGAGCCGGGCGAGCGCCGAACTCCGGCTTTTTGTGGACAAGGTGGGTGCCCGTATGGGTATCCGCAAGGAAGTGCAGGTCTGGATTTCTGAATTTGTAAGTTCGCCCGTCACTATCGGTTACCTGAAACCGATCATACTGTTGCCTGTAGCGGCTTTGAGCCAGCTTACCCCCAGCCAGGCGGAGGCAATCCTGCTTCACGAACTGGCGCATATCAGGCGCTATGATTACCTGGTAAACCTGACGGTTAAACTGATCCAGGCGGTCCTTTATTTCAATCCATTTGTCAAGGCATTTGCCGGTATTATAGAATCTGAACGGGAAAAGACCTGCGATAATATGGTGCTCCAATTCCAGTATGAACCACATGGCTATGCCTCTGCCTTGCTGGCGCTGGAAAGGGAAGCACGACAGTTGCAGCTGCTGACCATCCCCGCTTTCAGTGGGAAAAAGTCCGTGTTGCTGTCCCGCATCGAGGCGATCCTCGGCATACGGAAGAATGACGGTTTCTCGATGGTGAAAATGGGCCGTACGGTGGCCGCTATGGCGTGTTGCCTGCTGTTCCTGGTCCTGGTGATGATGTCGCACCCGGTGCGTTTGAAGACCATGGATGGAAGGATCGCGCATTATTTTTCACCTTTCCTTGTATATCCCACCGGAAATGAAACGGCCGAAGTGACTGAAAATACCGCCCTCATCATTGACCATCCAGGCACTACGAACCCTGTGGCCGGCACTATCCCGGTTGCAGCGAAATCCACGGCAGAGGAAGATTCCGATGAGGAACTGAACATTCAGCCAACCGCTATGTTTGCCGGGTACCCCGGAGTGGAACAGGCTGAGGAGAAACTGAGCGATGCGCAGCTGGACCAGGTGAAAGTAGCGGTGCAGTCAGCCAGGGTGGTAATGGAGGAAATGAAATGGCAGGACATGGAAAAAACCATCGCCGACGCCATGACCATTGCCCAGAAAGAAGTAGCCAAACAGGCTTTCCAGCAAAAACTGGAACAGCAGAACTGGGGCCTGGTGGAGGAGAAAGTTAAAACTGCCTACGACAGGATTAACTGGCCGGAGATCAACAAAAACCTGAGCAATGCCATGGTGCAGATTAAATATGATAGCCTGCAACAGGTATACAATATGGCATTGAACAACCTCGGCGAGCTGGCAAAAACGCTCGACAAAACCGAAACCAAGTCCATTCCTGACACGGATATCACCCTGAAACTCGTGAAGGAGAAACAGGAAGCCCTGATTATCGCCACGGAAAAAGTGAAAAAAGCCAAGGTTAAAAAGATCATCCAGCTGTAAAGCTTACCGGATTATATGGGTAGTAACAGGCCGGACCAGTTGGTCCGGCCTTCTTTTTTTCAGACCCGCAGGGTTACCTGCCAGGGATTAAATGGTGTACCGGATCCGCGATCAATCACTTCTCCCCGGTCTTTATGCTTCCCTCAACCCCGGCGCCATGTGAACCAATTAAGCCATCGCTGGCTTAAAGTTTTATTCCAGCGTCCGCACAAAATCGCGGTTGTCTCCCCCACCATCGCCCATCGGTTACTGGCGGCGTTGAGCCGCCGGCAGCAACTGGCTGTTTGCCTTTCCGTGGTGCTGTCCTCCTTCTGGATTTCGCTTTGAGCCCCAACTCTTTTCCCCCTCAACCCTAAATGCTGCCGCCATTCACCTGGCGCCCCCTAACCTGTTTTGCCTCTTCAGATCAATGGGTCGATCAGGAAAACAACCGCGTTAGATAGCGGGAAAATGCTGCGCTTTTTCCAACGGGCATTGGGATCAAATCGATGCCATCCTGACAGTCCTCGCAAGAAAACGAGGTTGAGCCTGTAGGTCGTCCTGTTCGATCACATCGCAATACTCCAGGCAGAACTTGAACAACCGATTGCCTGTTCGTGAATAATACCGAACCCATAAGTCCGGGAACCCTGCCTCAACCAAACACCGCCGTCCTGACGTCACCAGAGGTAGTAAAAATCATTTCCAATTTAATATGAGATAATGGTATGTCTTGAGCGGTTTGGACTTAAAAAGAAGGGTATACTAAAAATCAAAGCCCTTAAAAGGGTCAAATATATTTACAAATTAGATAATACAATCCAATTTCTGCTATTAAATAGGAAGTAAGTTGATTTATAGTTTGTAAATCATCTGTTTATCTTAAGTGTATAGATTTTTGTTTAGGTTTTGAAATAATCTATGAAATTCGATGATTTTACCGGAACTAAAACTTCAAATAGAAGTTGAATAAAAGGAGATGGATCACTTTAAAACAGTCGTTTACTACATCAATCTACAGCTAACAAATTTGGCTTTATATCGTCCAACAAAAATGTATCGAAATACTATAGATATTAGCTTAAATAATCTTACAATATGACTATCTCACATTTTATCAGAGGTAAGAATTGAGACTATATGAACCCACTCTTCTGCCCTGCGTGAGCCCGGGTCTGGGAGCAACATTCTTTGTGGCCTGGAACGGGAGCCTTTAAATTCTGTTAACTTGTGATGGTGCAAGGAACCTTTGGCCCGGGAGGGCCGTCCTTAGTTTGGTAAAATGAAATAGCATGAAAAGAATCCTGGCCTTAATCGTTGCGGTATTTGTTATCCATATGACGGGGCGGACCCAGCAAATTGACAGTCTGTTTTTCAACCTTTACACAGACAGCCTGAAAAAAGGCACCCACAATTACATCAATGTAGATGCGAAAATGTCGAATGGAAGGTGGCTGCCGATGACCTCCAGGGAGCTGGTATTTTCGAGTTCTGTATTCCAGTTTTCGGGAAATGAGCTGATCATACCCGCGGATTGTACCGAAGAAAAGGTGGACGTGAAGGCCGTGCTTCGATCGAATCCATCCGTTGCGATAGAGCGCCGTATATGGATTAAACAGCTTCCGGATCCGGAGCTTCCCCGCGAATCCGGTAGTCCTGCAAGCAGGCCGGTAAAAGGCCGTAGAAGGGGCTGAAAATGGGCATCTGACATTAGTCAAAGGCACCACTGATGGAAAACTTCCGGGCACAAAAAAACCGTCCCGGAATCCGGAACGGTTATTCTATCTCAGAAAG
>SDZZ01000198.1 GCA_004173255.1 Chitinophagaceae bacterium
GTATTACTACCACTCACTCTTTTCACCGGAAAAGACACCACGCTGGTGCCATCGGCAATTACCGGACTGGAGTTTTCCCAATCAACCCGCGATGATGGCCGCAAAACAATTTACCTCGATGATATCGAACTGGTACCGGATGCAGTGCAGGCGAGGTTCTGGAAACCAGTTATTGTTTCCGCAACCGGATATGCAAAACATGTGGACCTTACGTGGAAGGGCGTCACGGACGGTGCAATCAAGTATGTAAAAATTTACCGGTCGGCCGATGGAAAAAACTATCAGCCTGTTGGTATACAGGATCCGCGCCGGGCACGGTATGCAGACTTCACCGGGATTACGGGCAGAACATTTTATTACAAGGTGTCGCTGGTTGACCAGCAATTCCGCGAGTCGGTTTTATCTGAACCCGTAAAGGCCGCTACCCGGCAAATGACCGATGATGAACTGCTCAGTATGGTGCAGGAAGCATCGTTCAGGTACTATTGGGAGGGCGCAGAAAAAACAAGCGGGCTGGCGAGGGAGAATATTGCCGGCCGCAGCGACATGATTGCTACCGGTGCTTCTGGTTTTGGCATCATGGCGCTGGTAGTTGGTGCCGAACGGAAATTCATTACCCGTAAACAGGCAGTGGAAAGGTTTTTAACGATCACGGCCTTCCTTGAAAAAGCAGAAAAGTTCCATGGTGTGTTTGGGCATTTTTATAATGGTCCATCCGGCAAGGTTGAGCCATTCTTTGGCAGGCGCGACAATGGTGGTGACCTGGTGGAACACTCGTTCCTCATGCAGGGATTGCTGACGGCAAGGGCATATTTTAATGGCGCTGACGCCGCTGAGAAACAGATCCGTGACCGCATCACGCGTTTGTGGGAACAATCGGAATGGGACTGGTACCGCAAAACGCCCGATAATAAATTCCTCATCTGGCACTGGTCACCCGACCAGGCATGGGTGATTAATCATCCGCTCATCGGATGGAATGAAACAATGGTTACTTACCTGCTGGCCATTGCATCACCCTCGCATGCCGTACCTGCTTCCATGTATTACAGTGGCTGGGCCAACCAGGACAGTACCGGCCGTTTATACCGGGAGGGATGGGGAGAAACCAGCGAGGGTTCAATGTATACAAATGGCAACACCTACAATGGCATCCGGCTGGATGTAGGTGTGTCGAGCGGCGGCCCTTTATTTTTTACCCATTATTCCTTTATGGGGTACGACCCGCACGGACTGACCGACAAATACACCAACTACTTTACCAATAACCAGCATATTGCCCAGATCAGCCACCAGTATAGTGTGATGAATCCCGGACGGTACAAAGGTTATGGCGATAGCGCATGGGGGCTCACTGCCAGCGACGGTCCCGACGGATATTCGGCCGATGAACCCGTGTTGCGCAAAGACCTGGGAAAGATCGCTCCCACCGGGGCCATCAGTTCGTTTCCTTACACACCCGTTCAATCGATGAAGGCATTGAAAAATTACTATTTCAATTATGGCGATGTGCTTTGGGGCGAATATGGCTTCAGGGATGCATTTAACCCTAGCCAGAACTGGGTCTCGGAGATTTATATGGGGCTCAACCAGGCTCCCATGGCGGTGATGATCGAAAACCACCGCACCGGACTTTTATGGAGACTTTTTATGTCTGACCCCGATATAAAAGACGGTTTAAAAAGACTTGCCCGGGAGCGGCCCTGACTTAGTACATCGGGCGTAAAAACCGGTCTATATAAATGACCACGAAACGACCACCAAACGACCACGAAACGACAACGAAACGACAACGAAACGAAAACGGGATGTTGCTCCACAAAGAGTTTTCCCGCATTAAAGCAGGATTAAAAAACATAGATGTTATGATGAAAAAATGGTGGCTTGCCGGAATTCTCTCCCTTTCCGTGTTCCTGGCCTGTTCAAAAGGAAATTCCAATAATGGCAACGGACCCGATCCGGAGCCACCGGTGGTCCCAGGCGTGAACGAAGTAAACTACTGGCTTACCAGGGGTGACCAGTCGGTGCTGCTCCAGAAACAGAACGTGATCCTGTCATTTGGTACCACTGCCAATACTTATCCGAGCATAACTATCGATCCCGCGCAGGCATTCCAGACGGTGGACGGATTTGGTTACACCCTCACCAGCGGCAGCGCCACGCTGATCAATGCACTGCCTGCAGGTACAAAAACTGCGCTGCTCCAGGAATTGTTCGGTACATCTGAAACATCGATTTCGGTCAGCTACCTGCGGATTGCAATCGGCGCCTCCGATCTGAGCGCATCCGTTTACTCGTATAATGACCTGCCTGCGGGACAAACAGATACTGACCTATCGGAGTTTTCGCTTGCGCCTGACAATGCGGGCGGAACCGGGCTGATTCCCCTGCTGAAAGAAATCGTGCAGATCAATCCTGGTATAAAGATCCTGGCAACCCCCTGGTCGCCCCCGTTGTGGATGAAAGATAATGGCAACTCGGTTGGCGGAAACCTTCTTCCCCAGTATTACGCAGTTTATGCGCAGTACTTTGTAAAATACATCCAGGCCATGAAGGCCGAAGGCATCACCATTGATGCCATTACGCCGCAGAACGAACCTTTGCATCCGGGCAACAACCCCAGCTTGTCCATGACCGCAGCAGAGCAGGCAAATTTCATCAAGACAGATCTGGGACCTGCATTTGCGTCGGCGTCACTGACCACAAAAATTATTATTTACGACCACAATGTTGACCGGCCGGATTATCCGATTGCCATACTGAATGATCCCGCTGCCAAACAATATATTGATGGCTCTGCCTTTCACCTGTATGCCGGTGATATCAGCGGCATGTCGACGGTAAGAAATGCCCATCCCGATAAAAATGTTTATTTCACCGAGCAGTACACCGCGTCAGGGGGTGACTTTTCCGGTGACCTCAAATGGCACCTCCGTAATGTAATCATCGGGAGCATGCGCAACTACAGCCGCACGGCACTGGAATGGAACCTGGCCAATGACGGTATTTACGGGCCGCATACCGACGGCGGATGTACTACATGCAAAGGGGCGTTGACTATTTCGGGCGGCGTTCAAAGGAATGTGGCTTACTATATTATTGCGCATGCATCGAAGTTTGTTCCCGCAGGCTCGACCCGTATTTACAGTTCAAATTCCGGTAACCTCATCAGCATTGCGTTCCGCACACCAGCAAACAAAACGGTGCTGGTGGTACTCAACGACGGTGCATCGGCCGCCACGTTTAACATTAAAATGAATGATAAGTGGACGACACCGACTCTCACGGGCAACAGTGTGGCCACATTCGAATTCTGATCAACAGCAGCTTTATGAAGAAGTACCTTGCCATTATTTTTTGTTTCCTGCTGATGGATGTATGCAGCTATTCCCAGCAAAGCACGTATTGCAACCCGATCAATATTGACTATGGGTATACGCCTATTCCCAATTTCAGTGAATGGGGCAGGCACCGTGCAACGGCAGACCCGGTTATTGTCAATTATAAAAACGATTACTACCTGTTCAGCACCAATCAGTGGGGCTACTGGTGGAGCCATGATATGCTGAACTGGAATTTTGTGTCACGCCGTTTCCTGCGTCCATGGAACAAAGTGTATGACGAACTGTGTGCGCCAGCTGTAGGCATTATTGGCGATACCATGATTGTTTTTGGTTCAACCTACTCGTCCAATTTTACTGTCTGGATGAGCACCAATCCCAAGGTGGATGAATGGAAGCCACTGGTTGATTCATTTGAACTGGGTGGATGGGATCCTTCTTTCTTCACCGATGATGACGGTAAACTGTATATGTATAATGGCAGCAGCAACCGGTACCCGATGTACGGCATTGAACTGGACCGGAGCACTTTCAAACCCAAAGGCACCAGGAAAGAGCAGTACCTGCTGGAGTCCTGGCGTTACGGGTGGCAGCGGTTCGGCGAGTACATGGACGATACGTTTCTTGATCCGTTTATTGAAGGCTCGCATATGACTAAACACAATGGAAAATATTACCTGCAGTATGGAGCGCCGGGAACGGAGTTCAGTGGGTATGCCGATGGGGTACTGGTGAGTACCGATCCGCTTGGCGGATGGACGCCGCAGTCGGATCCGTTGAGCTTCAAACTCGGGGGTTTTGCCCGGGGGGCCGGCCATGGGGCCACTTTCCAGGACAACTGGGATAATTACTGGCATGTGAGCACCGTGGTGCTGTCGGTCAAGAATAATTTTGAACGCCGGCTGGGTATCTGGCCAACGGGTTTTGATAAAGACGGGGTGATGTATTGTAATACGGCGTTTGGTGATTACCCGCATTACATCCCGAATGGGAAGGCGGATCACCTGAAGAGCAGGTTCACGGGATGGATGCTGCTGAATTATAAAAAACCGGTACAGGTATCATCGACCCTGGGAAACTACAATGCAAATAACGCAGTGGATGAAAGTATCAAAACCTACTGGAGTGCCGCCTCGGATAAAAAAGGAGAGTGGATCCAATCTGACCTCGGGAAAGTATCCACGGTGAATGCTGTCCAGGTAAATTATGCTGACCAGGATGTTGATTCCTCCTTCCTTGGCAAAACGATTGGTAAGTTCCACCAGTACCGGTTGTTGTATTCAGCCGATGGCAAAAAATGGACGGTGCTGAAGGATAAAAGCGCAAACAAAACGGATGTGCCGCATGACTATGTTGAATTGGATAAGCCGGTACAGGCGCGCTACATTAAACTGGAGAACATTCACATGCCAACCGGTAAATTTGCAATCTCCGGTTTACGTGTGTTTGGCAATGGTGGTGGTGAAAAACCGGCAGAAGTAAAACAGTTTATTGTACTGAGAACGGAAAAAGATAAACGCAGTGCCTATATCAAATGGAGCCCGGTCGACAATGCGTTTGCCTATAATATTTATTATGGAACCGCGCCGGATAAATTGTATAACTGCGTGATGGTACACGATGTGAATGAATACTGGTTCAAGGTGATGGATAGCCAGAAGGCGTATTACCTGACTATCGAGGCCATCAATGAAAACGGAGTGTCGGTCCGCACGCCGGTGAAGAAAGTGGAATGAGCATTGTTTCCAAATCGGAATCCAGTCGTTCCGGAATGGAGCAAACAGGAAAGATATGCCCCCTGGCGCTTTTGAAGGCATTCAGGCTGAATCGCTACAGAGGAACTGCCAACGGGGCACTTGCCGACCAGCGTGGCGGTCCTGGTCTATTAAAAATTAAAGCAACAAAATAAAACAGATGAAGAAGTTGATGAAGTTAATCCTCCTGCTGGTGCTTTTCCAGCAAACTTATGCGCAGCAAAAAAAGGATGCCCCGTATACAAAGGAAATAAACGAATTCCGCGCCATCGATTCGGCAAATTTTCCAGGGTCCAACCAGATCCTGCTGATCGGCAGTTCTTCGTTCACTATCTGGAAAGATGTGCAGGATTATTTTCCCGGGTATCCGATCATCAACCGGGCGTTCGGAGGGTCAACACTGAAAGACCAGATCCGGTGGGTAAAGGAAGTGGTTTACCCCTACAACCCTAAGCAGATCCTGGTGTATTGCGGGGAAAATGATCTTGCGGCCTCGGATACGTTAACGGCGGCATCCGTTATTGGCCGTTTCCAGACACTCTACAGCCTGATCCGGAAAAAGTATCCGAAGGTGCCCATCTATTTCGTTTCTTTGAAACCCAGTCCCAGCCGGGCTTTGCTGCTCGACAAAATGATAGCAGTCAATGCTGGCGTTAAGGCCTTCCTGGCAAAACAGAAGAACACCGGCTTTATTGATGTGTATAGCCAGATGATCGATGACGAAGGCAAGCCAAAACCTGAACTCTTCCGGGATGACAACCTGCACATGAAAAAAGAGGGTTACCTCATCTGGCAACGGGTGATAGCCCCCTACCTGATTAAATAAAAAAGCCGTCGGCTGCGTCCGGGATTAATTTAGATTTGTGCCCCCGTACCTGGCGGATGAACGTTACCTATTGTCCGCTAAGGTTCCAGCCATAAATGCCCGGGAAACTACAGTCAGTTACTACTAAAAAATAAACGATGAAGAAATTCCTGTTATTGCTAACGATCGCAGCCGGGCTGCATGCCTATGGGCAAACACCGGCGCAGAATGCCAAAATGAAAGTTTTTCTGGATGGGCTGATGAAAAAGATGACGCTTGATGAAAAACTCGGACAGCTGAATCTTCCGGGTGCCGGGGATATTGTAACCGGGCAGGCGGGCAACTCGGACATTGCAAAAAAAATTGAGGAAGGAAAGGTAGGTGGACTCTTCAACATCAAGGGTGCCGCAAAGATCCGCGAGGTGCAGAAGCTGGCAGTTGAAAAAAGCCGGCTTAAAATCCCGCTGATCTTCGGTATGGATGTGGTGCATGGTTACCAGACCGTATTCCCGATTCCACTGGGGCTGTCCTGCAGCTGGGACATGGCCGCTATTGAAAGAAGCGCGCAGATTGCTGCAGGCGAAGCAAGCGCCGATGGCATCTGCTGGACCTTTTCACCTATGGTGGATATTGCCCGCGACCCGCGCTGGGGCCGCATTGCAGAAGGAAGTGGGGAAGACGTATTCCTCGGTTCTGCAATCGCTAAAGCCATGGTAAAGGGTTACCAGGGTAATGACCTGTCAAAAAATAATACCATCATGGCCTGCGTGAAACACTATGCGTTATATGGCGCTGCCGAAGCCGGTCGTGATTATAACACGACCGACATGAGCAGGGTGAGGATGTATAACGAATATTTTGGTCCGTATAAGGCGGCCGTTGACGCAGGTGTCGGAAGTGTGATGGCCTCGTTCAATGAAGTGGATGGTATCCCGGCCACGGCCAATAAATGGCTGATGACGGAAGTGCTGCGTAACCAGTGGAAGTTTGGCGGCTTTGTTGTGAGTGATTATACAGGTGTGAGTGAAATGATCGATCATGGCCTGGGTGACCTGAAAACAGTGGCCGGTCGTGCATTGATGGCCGGGGTAGACATGGACATGGTCAGTGAGGGGATGTTGTCGACCCTGAAACAATCCCTCAAAGAAGGGAAGGTAACGCAGGCACAGATTGACCTTGCCTGCCGCCGTATACTCGAAGCGAAATACAAACTTGGTCTTTTCGAAGATCCTTATCGCTATTGTGATCCGGAGCGTGCCGCCAAAGAAGTCTATACACAATCCAACCGGGACGAGGCAAGAAAGATAGCGGCAGAGAGTTTTGTCCTGCTGAAAAACAATGGTAATGTGTTGCCATTGAAAAAAGCGGGTACGGTTGCCGTGATCGGGCCACTTGCCGAAGACCGGGCGAATATGCCTGGTACCTGGAGCGTGGCGGCCGACTTTACGAAACCTGCCACATTGGTTGAGGGCCTGAAATCCGTTGCTGGTGCCGGGACAAAAATCCTGTATGCGAAAGGTGCCAATCTTTCTACCGATTCATTATATGAAGACCGCATCACTACGTTCGGGAAACAAATGAAACGTGACCCGCGTCCGGCCAGCGTTATTATTGAAGAAGCGGTGGCCGTAGCCAGCCAGTCGGATGTTATTGTTGCCGCCTTGGGCGAGGGAGCTGAAAGTACCGGTGAGGCATCGAGTGTGACGGACCTGAAACTTCCTGCCGGCCAGCAGGAACTGCTGAAGGCATTACTCGCCACGGGCAAACCGGTAGTGCTGGTACTGTTTACCGGCCGTCCGCTTGCAATTACGTGGGAACAGGCCAATGTTCCGGCGATCCTGAATGTATGGTTTGGCGGAAGTGAAGCGGCCTATGCAATTGCCGATGTGGTTTTTGGAAACATCAACCCGTCCGGTAAACTGTCATCCACTTTCCCGCAGGCTGTTGGACAAGTACCTATTTTCTACAACCATAAAAATACCGGTCGTCCGCTGCCCGAAGGGAAATGGTTCCAGAAGTTCCGTTCCAATTATCTCGATATCAGTAACGACCCGCTGTATCCATTTGGGTTCGGACTGAGTTATTCCACCTTTACGTATGGTGAGGTGACAGTGAGCAGCAAGTCACTGAAGGGCAACCAGAAACTGACTGCATCGGTAACGCTGACCAACAGTGGCGCTGTTGCCGGTAAGGAAGTGGTGCAGCTGTATATCCGCGACAAGGTGGGCTCGGTTACCC
>SDZZ01000695.1 GCA_004173255.1 Chitinophagaceae bacterium
GTAATTGAGCACATAGCCCTGGAGATACAAACGCTGGCAGGTATGGACACAGGCTTTGGCCGCACACGCGAAACCAAAACCACCGGTGTATACAACGTGGTATTTGCCTATATCGAAGAAAAGGTGGGTGTGTATGCTGCCGAAGCTTCGGTGCGTATTGCCGAGGCGTTGATAGCCGGTACCGAATACGACCTTGAACCGGATATACAGGAAATGCGCGAGATCCGCGAAAACACCCGTTTGGGCCCAAGCACGGGCTCGATAGTGGATGAGGCCATCGCGCGTAAAATTCCGTGGATCCGATTGAATAACCAATCGCTGGTGCAGCTGGGTTATGGCAAAAACCAGGTACGTTTCCGTGCTACTATGACCGAAAAGACCAGCAGCATTGCTGTTGATATTGCCAGCAACAAGGATGAGACCAAGCGCCTGTTACAGGAACAAGCCATCCCGGTTGCCAAAGGCATGACCATTTCATCAACCGACCAGGTTGACGAGGTGATACGCCGCGTGGGCTTCCCGCTGGTATTTAAACCGCTTGATGGTAATCATGGCCGCGGTATCAGCATCAATATAAAAACAAAAGAAGAAGCTGTTGCCGCTTACGAGTTTGCCGCACGCATCTCCCGCAAGGTAATTGTAGAGCGTTTTATTACCGGCTACGATTTTAGGGTACTGGTGATAGATAATAAAATGGTTGCAGCGGCCCTGCGTGTGCCCGCCCATGTTAAAGGCGACGGTGAATCAACCGTACAGCAGCTGATAGATAAGGAAAACACCGATCCGCGCCGCGGCTACGGGCACGAAAACGTGCTTACCTTAATATCGGTTGACCGTGATACCATGGACCCATTACGATCCGATTATTGGTTGATTTACTTTTTGATTCAATAGCCTTATACAGGTTCCACGCACCATAACAGTCTTCCGCATCAAAGAGCCCACCCACAGTCATGATCACCGGCTTTACATTGGTGACATGATTCATTGGATTACGCGCTTTCCAGAAGGTATCGTAGTTGGGATGACTCATCAGGTCTTTCCAGAAGGCAATACTGTCGCCCATGATGGTGGTCAGCTTTTTCAGCGATCCGGCTTTCAGGTAAAAATCGTATGCGTCTGCGGTAGGAAACGTCCACGGCGCCCCAGCTACCGCAGTTGGTAAAGGCCGGGGCTGACCAAAACCCTTATAAAATCGGAACGCATCCATCTGGAAAAATGCACCGTTGTGGTGAAAATCATCACCCATGAACCATTCGGTTACCGGTGCCTGAGGGCTTACAATTTTTAACGCCGGATGACCACTGAGTGCAGCCATAGTTGAATAGAAGCCGGGGTAGGAGATTCCAAATACGCCTACATTTCCGTTGTTGTTGGGTATGTTTTTTACGATCCAGTCTATCGCATCGTAGGTATCGCTGGCTTCGTCTGTATCCTTATCAGTCTTTTTGTTCGGATTAAACGGACGCACATTTTCAAATTCGCCTTCGCTCATCCAACGTCCCCGTACATCCTGCCGGATAATGATATAACCCTCCCTAAGGTAGTACCGGTAATAGGTGTTCCAGTACGGCGGTCTCTTGTCTTCTCCATAGGGCGCGCATGAATAGGGCGTACGCATCATCAGTACCGGATGTTTTTCAGATGCATCTTTCGGCATTAGTACTGATGTAAATAACTTGACCCCATCACGCATGGTGATGTAGAGTTCCTTTTTATCGTAATGATC